>NZ_VWWK01000344.1:0-2953 GCF_011753035.1 Burkholderia sp. Ax-1720
TGTTGGCCGGCTACGCGCCGCGGCGGCGTTCAGACCGTCTCGGAGGTCAGCAGGAATTCGACGGCGAACCCGTCGTCCTCGCTGCCCGATTGCACGACCGTGAGCTGGCTTGCCCCCATCGCGTCGACCCAGGTCGGGTAGCTGCCTTGCAGGAAGGCCGGCATCCAGGCCAGGATCGCGCCCCGCCCGGCCGCGAGCGGCCCGGCTGTTGGCCGGCTACGCGCCGCGGCGGCGTTCAGACCGTCTCGGAGGTCAGCAGGAATTCGACGGCGAACCCGTCGTCCTCGCTGCCCGATTGCACGACCGTGAGCTGGCTTGCCCCCATCGCGTCGAGCCAGGTCTGGTAGCTGCCTTGCAGGAAGGCCGGCATCCAGGCCAGGGCGCCGTTGCCGAAGGCCGCGATCGGCGCGCCGCAGTGGACGATGCGCAGGTGGCTGCCCTGGTCCGACAACTCCACGTATCCCCAGCGGACCGAGGCCCAGTGCAGGTTCAGGGCATGCTCGAGATCGGCGGTGGATTCGCAGGGGGCGAGCGCGTGCTCCCCCGCATAACGGCATCCGACGCGAAACATTAAGTGACGCAGTTCGTCGGGGCTCAGTTGCGATTCGAATTCCTCGGCCAGCGCGCGCAGGAAACCACGCCATTGGGAGGAAAGATTCTGCTCGAGCAGGAAATCAACGGCAGTCGGCATGAACGGCGCTCGCACGATAAATCTGAAGAAATCCGGGCGCGTGAGTGCCCGGCTCCAAAACTAGCAGGCACAAACGGCAAATTTTTTAAGTATCGCTTGCATCAAATCCATTAGCAAACTCCGTCAATGACGAGTCGAATTTCCCGGCGAATTTTTCCGGTAATTCCGTGGTTGATGCATCGAGATGACAAAGTCATTACAGCGCGCGATGGGCACTTCGCGTCGACTGTTCGAGACCGGGTCCGAGCCACGCCAGCACCGGCACTGGTGCGAGCGAGGCCATCATCGCGCAGGATCGGCCACCGTTTGTTACAGGAATGGAAACTTCCTTCCGCCACTTCAAAATGAGCGGTAAAAAATGGGCTTTCAGCGAGGCAATGCCGATTGTCGACAATCGATCCCGCCCGCTTCGCATGCAGCGCGACACGTCGCGCGTGTGCGGCTCGGTGGTATGACCGGTCGGCCCGACGACGGACCGGTCGGTACCGGCGCCGCGCGCCCGGCCGCCTCGCGAGCGCCGCGGCGGCGCGTCCGGGCGCGATTATCGCCGCGAATAGCATTTCGTTATACGGCGGATTTATTTTTCTTCATCGACTCGCTTCCGATGCCGCGCCGACAATCCGGCCAGCACAACACGGCATGCCGCGCCCGCCGGCCGGCAGCCCTCGGAGATGAAGTCATGGAAGTCACGCAGCAATCCGCGCAGGTCCCCTCGTCGCAAGCCGAGCCCGTCGACGACGGCCGCTGGCAGTTCTGGGTCGATCGCGGCGGCACCTTCACCGACATCGTCGCGCGCCGGCCCGACGGCCGGCTGCTCACCCACAAGCTGCTGTCGGACAACCCGGAGCGCTATCGCGACGCGGTGGTGCAGGGGATCCGCGAGCTGATCGGCATCGGCCCTGGCGAGCCGCTGCCGCGCGAGCGCATCGAGGTGATCAAGATGGGCACCACGGTGGCCACCAATGCGCTGCTCGAACGCAAGGGCGCGCGCACCCTGCTGGCGATCACGGCCGGGTTCGCCGACCAGTTGCGGATCGGCTACCAGGAGCGCCCCGACATCTTCGCGCGCCATATCGAGCTGCCGGCGCAGATGTACGAGCGGGTGGCCGAGATCGGGGAGCGCGTCGACGCGCAGGGCCGCGTGCTGCGCGCGCTCGACGAGGACGGCGCGCGCCGCGCGCTGCGCTCGGCGCGCGAGGCCGGCATCGAGGCGATCGCGATCGTGCTGATGCACGGCTACCGGTTCCCGGCCCACGAGCTGCGGGTGGCCGAGCTGGCCCGCGAATGCGGCTTCGCGCAGATCTCGGTGAGCCACCAGGCCAGCCCGCTGATGAAGCTGGTCGGGCGCGGCGATACCACGGTGGTGGACGCCTACCTGTCGCCGGTGCTGCGCGACTACGTGAACCGCGTCACCGAGCACACCGGCGAGGTGCGCCTGATGTTCATGCAGTCCAGCGGCGGGCTGGTGGACGCCGCGCGCTTCCAGGGCAAGGACGCGATCCTGTCGGGGCCGGCCGGCGGCATCGTCGGCGCGGTGCGCACCAGCGAGGCGGCCGGCGAGCGCCGCGTGATCGGCTTCGACATGGGCGGCACCTCCACCGACGTGGCGCATTACGACGGCGCCTACGAGCGCGTGTTCGAGACGCGCGTGGCCGGCGTGCGCGTGCGCGCGCCGATGATGGACATCCACACCGTGGCGGCCGGCGGCGGCTCGATCTGCAGCTTCGAGCACGGCCGCTTCAAGGTCGGCCCCGAATCGGCCGGCGCCTACCCGGGCCCCGCCTCGTATCGCAACGGCGGCCCGCTGACCGTGACCGACTGCAACGTGATGCTGGGCCGCGTGCAGCCGGCGCACTTTCCGCATGTGTTCGGCAGCCGGGGCGACCTGCCGCTCGACGTGACGATCGTGCGCGCCAAATTTGCCGAACTGGCGCGCCGCATCGAGCGCGAGACCGGCCGCGCGATGAGCGGCGAGGCGGTGGCCGAAGGTTTCCTGGCGGTGGCCGTCGACAACATGGCGCAGGCCATCAAGACCATCTCGGTCGAGCGCGGCCACGACCTGGCCGACTACGCGCTGTGCGCCTTCGGCGGCGCGGGCGGCCAGCACGCCTGCGCGGTGGCCGACCAGCTCGGCATGCGGCGCATCGTGCTGCACCCCTTCGCGGGCGTGCTGTCGGCCTTCGGCATGGGCCTGGCCGACCTGCGCGTGCTGCGCGAGCATGCCGTCGAGGCGCCGCTCGAGGCCGGCACGCCCGCCGCGCT
>NZ_VWWK01000345.1:0-2766 GCF_011753035.1 Burkholderia sp. Ax-1720
TCACCGGCGCCGGCGCACCCGGCACCGCGCTCGGCGACGCGCTGGTGCTGGTCGAAGGCAGCTCGGCCGCCGCCGCGCACGCCCTCGCCACGCGCCTGGCCGCGCTCGCCGACGTCGAAGCCGCGAACGTGCACGCCTTCGACCTGCTCTGGCGCCTGGCGGCCTGAAACCCGATGTGCCACCGCTGCCCCACCTGATGGAGAAAAAGATGAACGCTCTCGCCAGCACGTCACCGACGCTGGAGCAACCGCGCGCCGGACGCGGACGCCTCGCCACCGCGAGCATGATCGGCACCTCGCTGGAGTGGTACGACTTCACGGTCTACAACACGCTCGCCGCGCTGGTCTTCAACCACCTGTTCTTCCCCTCGGTCGATCCGCTGGCCGGCACCCTGCTGGCCTTCTCGACCTACGCGGTCGGCTATGTGTCGCGGCCGCTGGGCGGCTTCGTGTTCGGCAACCTCGGCGACAAGCTCGGCCGGCGCGCCGTGCTGATGCTGACCCTGCTGCTGATGGGCATCACCACCGCGCTGATGGGCGTGCTGCCCACCTACCAGTCGGCCGGCATCCTGAGCCCGATCCTGCTGGTGAGCCTGCGCTTCGTGCAGGGCATCGCGCTGGGCGGCGAATGGGCCGGCGCGGTGCTGCTCTCGGTCGAGCACGGCAACCAGAAGAAGCGCGGCCTGAATGCGTCCTGGGCCCAGGTCGGGCCCTCGTTCGGCACCCTGCTCGGCACCGGCTTCATCGCGCTGATCACCATCTCGGTGTCCTCCGACGCGTTCCTCGCCTGGGGCTGGCGCGTGCCCTTCCTGGCCAGCCTGCTGCTGGTGGTCTTCGGGCTGTGGGTGCGCCGCAGCGTGGGCGAGACGCCGGCCTTCGAGAAGCTCAGCGAATCGCACAACACCGCCAAGGTGCCGGTGGCCGAGGTGTTCTCGCAGCACTGGCGCCGCCTGCTGGTGGCCGGCGGCTCGCGGATCGGCTCGGACGTGCTCTATGCGTTGATCGTGGTGTTCACGCTGACCTACGTGACCACGGTGCTGAACCTGTCGCGTTCGCTGGCGCTCACCGCCGTACTGTGCGGCACCGCCTGCAACGCGCTGACGGTGCCGCTGTTCGGCGCGCTGTCGGACCGTTTCGGCCGGCGCCCCGTCTATCTCGGCGGCGTGCTGGCGGCGATCGTCTGGGCCTTCGCGTTCTTCTCGCTGGTCAACACCTCGCAGCCGGGGCTGATCGTGCTGGCGGTGGTGATCGGCCTGGTGATCCACGCCGTGATGTACGGCCCGCAAGCCGCCTTCGTCACCGAGCAGTTCCCGACCCGCGTGCGCTACGCCGGCTCCTCGCTGGCCTACACGCTGGCCGGCATCCTCGGCGGCGGATTCGCGCCGCTGATCATCGTCGCGCTGTTCCGCAACTGGCACACCACGATCGCCGTCTCGCTGTACGTGACCGGCGCGCTGATCGTCACCGCGATCGCCCTGCTCGCCGCGCGCGAGACCGCGCATCGCGCGCTCGAGGACTGAAGCCTCGCCCATGAAACTCCCGCGCGGCAGCCGCCGCGCTCCCCGCCGGCGCCATGCCGGCGCGGCCGTCTTAGCCGATGCCCGGGCCGCGATGCCCGGGCGCCGCGCGAGGCCGGCCGCGCGCCTGGCGCGACGCCGGCTCCCGCACGACCCGAACCCGACATGACCCAGCTTTCCTTCACCGTTTCCTCGCCCGACGGCGCCGCCCGCACGCTCGAACTCGGCTTCGACACGCTCGTCATCGCCGGCTGGGCCGGCCGCGACGCGGCCGCGATCCAGCACCACATCGACGAACTGGCCGCGCTCGGCGTGGCGCCGCCCTCCAGCACGCCCTGCTTCTACCGCGTCGCCGCCCAGCAACTGAGCCAGGCCGACACGGTCGAGGTGCTCGGCACCGACACCAGCGGCGAGATCGAATGCGTGCTGTTCGGCAGCCCGCTCGGCACCCTGGTGACGATCGGCTCCGATCACACCGACCGCAAGACCGAGGCCTACAGCGTGGCCGTCTCCAAGCAGGTCTGCGTCAAGCCGGTGGCGCGCGAGGCCTGGCGCTACGCCGAGGTGGCCGCGCACTGGGACCGCCTGGAGCTGCGCGCGCGCCTGGTCGCCGCCGACGGCAGCGCGCGCGCCTACCAGCAAGGCAGCGTCGACGGCCTGCTGCCGCCCGCCGCGCTGTGGCAACGCCACGGCGGCATCGACATCGAGGCCCTGCCGGCCGGCAGCGCGATGTACAGCGGCACCCTGGCCGTGCTCGGCGAGATGGCCGCGATGAAGAGCGGCGACGCCTTCGAGCTCGAGCTGCACGACCCCGTGCTCGGCCGCAGCCTGCGCCACCGTTATGCGGTCCAGGCGCTGCCCGTGGTCGCCTGAGCGGCCGCCATGCGCGCGCCCTACCAACCTGCCGGAGACACCCCGATGCGCTTCACGCCCGCCACCCCGCTGCTGACTCTCGCCGCGCAACTCGATGCCGGCACCACCACCAGCCGCGAGCTGGTCGATATCGCGCTCGCCCGCATCGACGCCGAGGGCGGCAACGGCGCCCACGCGTTCTGCCGGGTCGATGCCGACGACGCGCGCCGCCAGGCCGATGCGCAGGACGCGCTGCGTCGCGCCGGCGTGCGCCTGTCGCCGCTGGCGGGCCTGCCCGTCTCGGTCAAGGATCTCTACGACGTGGCGGGCCAGGTCACGCGCGCCGGTTCGCGCGTGCTCGACGACGCGCCGCCCGCCACGGCCGACGCGCCCGCGAT
>NZ_VWWK01000346.1:0-2818 GCF_011753035.1 Burkholderia sp. Ax-1720
GGCCGGCCAGGACCACGCCGAGGTGCAGGCCATGAAGGACGCGCGCTCGCGCGGCCACGACCTGCGCGGCGCGACCGTCTACGTGACGCTGGAGCCCTGCAGCCATTTCGGGCGCACGCCGCCTTGCCCGCTTGGCCGGATAGACGCGCGCCTGGCCCAGGTGGTGGTGGAGAGTGAGGGCCCGAACCCGGTGGTGCGCGATTCGACGCTGCGCGCGCCGGCCGACGGCCTGATCGCCAGCAGCCGCGCCAGCGCCGGCAGCGTGCCCGCGGCCGGCAGCGCGGTGTTCACCCTGATCCCGGGCGGCCGGCTCGAATGGCGGGCCCAGGTGGGGATGCGCGAGATCGCCGCGGTGCACGAGCGGCAGCAGGCCGTGATCACCGCGCCCGACGGCAGCAGCGTGGTCGGCACGGTGCGGCGCGTCTCGCCGCTGCTCGACCCGGCCACCCTCACCGGCATCGTCTATGTCGATCTGCCCGCCTCCTCCGCGCTGAAGGCGGGCGGCGTGGCCTCGGGCATCCTGGCCGGCGCGCCGGCCGAGGTGAGCACGCTGCCCGCCAGCGCGATCGTCACGCGCGACGGCTTCGACTACGCCTGGCGCGTCGACGACACGCACCATGTGCACGCGCTCAAGCTCAGCACCGGGCAGCGCCGCGACGGCCGCGTCGAGGTGCTGGCCGGCCTGCCGCCCGGCGCGCGCGTGGTCGAGCGCGGCGCCGGCCTGCTCGACGAGGGCGATCGGGTGGCGGTGGTCGAGGCGGGCGCGATGCAGCGGGCCGACGCGCGATGAACGTCTCCGCCTGGTCGATCCGCCGGCCGCTGCCCGCCGTGCTGCTGTTTCTCGCGCTGTGCATCGGCGGGCTGGTCGGCTTCGGTTCGCTGCCGGTCACCGAGCTGCCGGTGGTGGAGATCCCGCAGATCGTGGTCGATGCGCAGTGGCCCGGCACGCCGGCCGGCCAGGTCGAGCGCGAACTCACGCGCGTGATCGAGCAGGCGGTGGCCGGCACCGGCCGCGTGCGCCATGTGCTGTCGCAGGTCAGCGAGGGGCAGTCGCATACCACCATCGAATTCGAGCCCGAGCGCAAGCGCGCCGAGGCGCTCGACGCGGTGCGCGCCGCGGTGGCGCGCGTGCGCGATCGCCTGCCGCCGGGCGTGCGCGACCCGGTGGTGCGCGCCGACGGCACCGAGAACCTGATGTTCCTGCTGGTGGTGTCCTCCACGCGGCGCGACGCGCTCGACCTGAGCCGCTTCGTGGACACCGAGCTGAATCGCGCGCTGGCCGCGGTGCCGGGCGTGGGCAGCGTGAAGCGGCAGGGCGGCGCCGCGCGCGAGATCGAGGTCGGGCTCGACCCGGTCGCGCTGCGTGCCCTGCATCTGGATGCCGGCACCGTGGCCGGCCAGGTGGCCGGGCTGGTGGAGGACACCCAGGCCGGGCGCATCGCGCTGGACGGCACCGAGCGGCCCCTGCAATGGCGCGCCAGCGCCACCGGGGTGGCCGCGTTGGCCGACGCCAGCCTGTCGCTCAAGGAGGGCCGCGCGGTGCGCCTGGCCGATCTCGCCAGCGTGCGCGACACGGCGGCGCGGCCCACCGAGCTGGCCCTGCTCGACGGCCGCCCGGTGATCGGGGTGCAGGTGATGCAGCGCGAGGACGCCGACGAGACGCGCGCCGCGCGCGGCGTGCAGGCGGCCGTCGCCGCGCTGCGCGTCGCGCATCCGGACATCGCCATCGACACCTTCACCGACAACGTCGCCCCGGTCGACGAGGTGTACCGCCATGCGATGCGCGCGCTCTACGAGGGCTGCGCGCTCGCGGTGGTGGTGGTCTGGCTGTTCCTGCGCGACTGGCGTGCCACCCTGGTGTCGGCCGCCGCGCTGCCGCTGTCGGTGGTGCCCACCTTCCTGGTGCTGGCCTGGCTCGGCTTCTCGCTGAACCAGCTGACCATGCTGGCGCTGATCCTGGTGATCGGGGTGCTGGTGGACGATGCGATCGTCGAGGTCGAGAACATCGCCCGCCACCTGGCGATGGGCAAGTCGCCGCGGCAGGCCGCCTTCGACGCGGCCGAGGAAATCGGCATGGCGGTGATCGCCACCTCGCTGACCCTGGTCGCGGTATTCCTGCCGACCTCGTTCATGACCGGCACGGTCGGCCGCTACTTCATGCAGTTCGGCTGGACCGCGGCGGCGGCCGTGCTGGTCTCGCTCGGCGTGGCGCGCCTGCTGACCCCGGCGATGGCCGCGCGCTACCTGCGCCCGGCCGCGCATGCGCCGCGCGAGGGGCGCCTGATGGCGCGCTACCTGAAGGCGGTGAACTGGTGCCTGGGCCATCCGTGGCGCTGCGCGGCCGGCGGCCTGGTCTTCGTGCTGGTCTCGGTGGCCGCGCTGGCCGCGCTGCCGCAGAGCTTCTTTCCGCAGGAGGACGGCACGCAGATCATCGTCGACGTGGCGAGCGATCCCGGCAGCGGCCTGGCGGCCACGCGCGAGGCGGCCGAGGCCGCGCGCCGCGCGAGCGCCGGCATCGACGAGATCGCCTCGGTCTACACCACCGTGGGCGCGGCCGGCGACGCCGGCGCGGCGGACACCGCCAGGCTGACTCTCGCGCTGAAGCCGTTCGCCGAGCGCAAGCGCAGCCAGACCGAGATCGAGGAACTGCTGCGCCACCGGTTCGCGCTCGTGCCCGGCGCGCGCGTGACGATCGACGACAGCCGGGCGGCGCGCTCCACCGCCGTGGTGCTGGCGGGCCGCGACGGCGCGGCGCTCGATGCGGCCGCGCGCGAGGTCGAGCGCGCGATCCGCCTCGCGCCGGGGCTCGGCTCTGTCA
>NZ_VWWK01000347.1:0-2807 GCF_011753035.1 Burkholderia sp. Ax-1720
GGCGTCGGCTGCCGCGGCCTGCCTGGCCGCGGCCTGTTTCGCGTCGCGCCGGCGCGCGGCCACGCCGGCGATCGACAGCAGCAGCAACTCGGCGATGGCGGCCACCGCGCCGGCCGCCAGGCCGGCCAGCACGCCATGTCGGGTGCCGGCCACCAGGCCGGCGAACAGGGGAATCAGCAGCAGGAGCGCGAGCATGGCGAGCGAACCGGTCCAGGAAACGGCGGCCGCGAGGGGCCGCATGGCGATCGTCCGATGATAAGCGTGCCGTGCCTCGCCGAACAAGCGGGGAAAGCGCGAGGCGGCTGGCGGCCTTTCGTTGGCCTTCCTCGGGCGCGGCCTGGCCGCGGCTGCCGCCTTTCAGCCGTCCCCGCGCGCGTGGCGCAGGAAGGCGCGCACCGCCTGCGAGCGCTCGTGCCGGCGAAACAGCAGGGCGATCTCGGAAGGCACCGGCTTGCCGGCCAGCGGCCGGCACACCACGCCGGCCAGCGTCACGCAGTCGAACACGGCGCGCGGCACGATCGCCACCGTGTCGCCCAGCGAGACGCGCGCGATCACCTCCACCAGCCGGCCCGGGCGCGATTCGATCTGCGGCGCGAAGCGGCCGCGCCGCGCCACCTCCAGCATGCCGCCTTCCTGTTCGGGCACCGTGAAGCGCGCATCGCGCAACTGGCGCGGCTGGATCGCCTCGCAGGCGGCCAGCGGCGAGCCTTCGGGCAGGGCCACCACGAATTCGTCGACATGCACGCGCACCGCCTGGATTCCCTCGGGGCAGGCCACCGGCGGGCGCACGTAGGCGAGGTCGAGCCGGCCCTCGTCGAGCATCTCCGGGATCTCGACCAGCGGCAGCTCGGCCACCTGCACGTCGACCTGCGGGCGCAGCCGGCGAAAGCCGATCACGGCCTGCTGCATCACGCCGGTGAAGGCGGCCGAGCCGACGTAGCCGACCCGGATTCGGCCGATCTCGCCGCGCTCGGCGCGCTGGCCCAGTTCGTGGGCGCGCCCGAGCGCGGCCAGCGCGGCGGCTGCCTCGGGCAGGTAGGCGCTGCCGGCCGGGGTCAGCGCCACCGAGCGCCGGGTGCGCTGGAACAGCCGGAACTGCAGCAGGCGCTCGGCCTCCTGGACCTGCTTGGTGAGGTAGGGCGGCGCGATGCCGAGCGCCTCGGCGGCGCGCGCGAAATGCAGGTGCTCGGCGACGGCCAGCACGCAGCGGACATGGCGCAGTTCGAGCTTCACCGTGTGTTAATCGATTCGTGAATGAAGTTGTGATTTTATGATATCGACGGGAAATAGCCAGTTGCTTAGCATCGTCTCCGATCGACAAGGAATCCAGAGGAACCACGATGACGACGCGGCAGGCAGGCGGGGACGCGATCCCCGCGCAAGCACACGAACCCGGGCCGGCGCCGGCCGCCACCGGCGCGCGGCGCGCCTCGCCGGCCTTCCTGCTGGCGACGGCCTCGGCCACCTGCGCGCTGATCACGCTCGACACCAATATCGTGGCGGTCTCGCTGCCCTCGATCGCGCGGGCCTTCCACGCCGGTTTCGCCGCCGCGGAATGGGTGGTGAGCGCCTACATGGTGTCGTTCGCCTCCTGCCTGCTGCCGATGGGCGCGCTGGCCGACCGCTACGGCCGCAAGCGCATGATGCTGCTGGGCCTGCTGGCCTTCGCGGCGGCCTCGCTGGCCTGCGGAATGGCGCCCTCGGTGCTGTTCCTCAACCTGGCGCGCGCCGCCAAGGGGATCGGCGCGGCGATGCTGCTGACCGCCGCGCTGGCGGTGATCGCCCATGCCTTTCCCGAGCCGCGCGAGCGGGCCCGCGCCTGGGCGATCTGGGGCATGACGATGGGCATCGCCACCACGGTGGCGCCGCTGGTGGGCGGCGTGATCACGCAATGGATCGGTTGGCGCTGGATCTTCCTGCTGAACCTGCCGGTCTGCGCGGTGCTGCTCGGCTGCGCCTGGAAGGCGGTGGGCGAGTCGCGCCACGTGGGCGCGAGGCGCGTCGACGTGCTCGGCAGCGCGCTGTTCGGCACCGGGCTGGCGAGCGGCATCTGGGCCCTGATCGGCAGCCAGGGCGCCGGCTGGGGCAGCGCCGCGACGCTCTCGCGCTTCGCGGCCTGCGCGCTGCTGTTGGCCGCGTTCGTGCAGGTCGAGCGGCGCCGCGAGCACGCCATGATCGATCTCGCGCTGTTCTCGCAGGCGCGCTTCGTGGCCGCCGTGCTCGGCATGTTCGGTTATGCCGCCTGCGCCCAGGTGATGATGACCTTCCTGCCGCTCTACCTGCAGAACGCCTTCGGCTGGGTCGCCGTGCAGGCGGGCCTGGGCATGCTGCCGTTCGCGGTGGCGATGGTGGCCGGGCCCTACCTCGGCGCGCGCCTGTCGCGTCGCTTGTCGGGCGGCGCGATGCTGTCCGCCGGGCTGCTGCTGGTGGGCGCCGGCAACCTGCTGACGGCGGCCGTCGCGGCCGGCGGCGGCTACGGGCTGGTGTCGCTCGGCATGGTCGTGACGGGGCTCGGCGCCGGCGTGCTGAACGGCGACACGCAGAAGGCCATCATGGCCTGCGTGCCGCCCGAGCGCACCGGCATGGCTTCGGGGATCAGCACCACCACGCGCTTCGCGGCCATCGTCACTTCGATCGGCGTGCTCGGCGCGGTGCTGGCCGCGCGCACGCACGGCGCGCTGGAGGCGGCGCTGTGGGCCCATCCGCAGGTGCGGCCGCAGCTCGACGCGGCCTTCATGTCCAGGCTGCTGGCGGGCGACCCGGCGCATGCGATCGCCGGCCTGCCGGCGCCGCTGCGGGCGCTGGTG
>NZ_VWWK01000348.1:0-2791 GCF_011753035.1 Burkholderia sp. Ax-1720
CCTACACGACGCTCCTCCGATCTGCCGGCGTGATGCGACAGGTCGGCCAGGTAGGGCGCGCCGGCCTCGCCGTCGAGCCAGCCCTGGCCGCTGCCGTCTGCCAGTGCCGCGGCGAGCGCGCCGGCCTGGATACGCCGATCGGCGACGGGCGCGTCCATGCTCAGCTCGCCTGCGCGAGCTGGCGGCGCAGCCGGCCGCGCACCACCACCAGCGCCACCAGCGGTACCACGCCGCCCCACAGCGGGCTGTGGCGCATGGCGACCGAAACCGCCAGCGCCACCACCGTGACGGCCAGCATCACCAGCGACAGGGAGCGCACGCGCGCGCGATCGGCCGGGGCGATGTCGACGAAGCCGCCCGCCGACCAGGCGGTATGGACGATGCCCACCACCAGCACGCAGACCAGCATCGCGGCCGGCCCCAGTTGCTCGCCCCACAGCTCGCTGCCGCGCGGCGAGGCGAGGGCCAGCGCGCCGCCGATCAGCAGGTAGAGATCGACGCCGATCGCGATGCTGTTGCGCTGGGCGCGGCGCAGCAGCCAGGCGCCGTGGAACACGGCCAGCACGCCGCCGATCACGAAGGCGGTGGTCCAGCGCTGGTCGGCCGTGCCGGGCCCGAAACGGCCGTAGAACAGGAACACGATGGCGGGCAGGAAGTTGCTCGCGTGCATCAGGTAATCGACGAGGGGGTTGGTGCGGGACGTCATGAGGCATTCTCCATCGGATGACTGCGGTGAAACGGACAGGGCCGGCGCCGGCCCGCGAGCGGGCGCGCCGGCGCGGGGCTCGGCGCGCTCGCGTTCATGCGTCGTGCCAGCGGAAGGTGCGCGCGGCCACGCCGAGGAACAGCAGGGTGGCCAGCGCCATGCCCGCCAGCTGGGGCAGGAACGGGCCGTAGGACGCGCCGTCGATCAGCACGCCGCGCAGCGCCACGGCGAACTGGTTGGTCGGCAGGAAGGCCAGCGAGGCCTTGATCCAGTGCGGCGCGTCGTGCATCGGGATCGTCAGGTCGCTGAAGAACAGCAGCGGGTAGTAGGTGACGTTGCAGGCCAGCTCGGCGGCGGCCAGCGATTTCGCGCGGCTCGCCAGCAGCACCCCGAAACTGAGCACCATGGCCGCGCCGAGCAGCACGATCGGCAGCGCGCGCAGCCCGGCCGGGGTCACGATCGGCAGCGCGATGCCGAACGCGAAGCGCGCCACCGCCAGCAGCACCAGCGCCGAGAGCGCCATCATCGCCATCCGCGCGACGATCAGCGCCGCCACGAACATCCCGCGCGAGACCGGGAAGCACACATAGAGCTTGAAGGTGTTGCGCTCGCGCAGCGCGGCGATCGCGGTGGCGGTCGAGTTGAGCCCGATCGCCATGAAGGACATCACCAGGATGCCGGTGGCGAAGAAGCTGCCGTAGTCGAACGGCCGGCGCGCCGGCGCGCTGTTCTCGAAGTGCACCGGGGCGATGGCCGGCAGCCCGAGCCGCGTCGCCGCGCAGCGCGCCAGCGCGATCTCGACGATGCGCGAGGCGGCGCGCACGCCCAGCGAGCCGTTGAAGTCGTAGCGCACCGTGGCGCCCTGCTGCGGCGTGGCGCCGAGCGTCACGGCCAGGCGATCGGCGGGCGCGGCGCCGGGCGCGCCGAAGCTCGCGCGCACCGTGTCGCTGCGCGACAGGCTCTCGGTGACGGCGGCCTGGCAGGCGGCGCGATAGGGCGTGGCGCCGCCCGGCGCGAGGAACACCACGTCGACCGCGCCGAGCGAGCCGGAGCCGCCGAACGCGAACAGCATCACGCTGAGCAGGAACACCGGGAACACCAGGGTCCAGAACAGCGAGGCGCGGCTGCGGAAGAAGCCGAGCAGCTCGTTGCGCACCAGCATGGCGAATACCTTAGTCATCGCGCGGGCCCTCCGTGCAGACGCGCAGCAGGTCGGCCGCCGTGCTGGGCGCGAGTTCGAGATGCTGGATGCGCTGCTCGCCGACCAGCGCGTGCACGGCGGGATGCAGCGAGGCGTCGCCGAACACCTCGATCGCCAGCTCGCCGCGCGCGCGCTGGTTGACCACCCCCGGCAGGCTCGCGAGCCGTGCCTGCAACTGCTCGCTCTCGAGGCGGTTGTCGCAATGCAGGACCGCGCGCGCCTCGCCCACCAGGGAGGCCTTCAGCGCGGCCTGCGTGCCCTGGTAGCGGATCCCGCCGTCGCGCACCCAGACCAGGTCGTCGACGATCGCGAGTTCCTCCGCCGAATGGCAGATCATCACCACGCTGGCGGGTGCGCCGTTGCCGGCCGGTGCGCGCAGCAACTCGATCACCTCGCCCGTGTAGCGGCGATCCAGCCCGGTGAAGGGCTCGTCGAGCACCACCAGCTCGGGCCGGTGGGCGAGCGCCACATGCAGGTCGACGCGCTGGCGCTGCCCCTTGGAGAGCGCGCGGCAGGGCTTGGCGAGCAGCTCGGGGATGCCGAGCGCGGCGCTCACCGTCTCGTCCACGCGCCGGTACATCGCGCGATGCAGGGCGACGATCTCGCCGACCCGCATGTGATCGGGATAGTCGACCTTCTGCAGTTGCGCGCCGAGCCGGCGCAGCGCGGCCGTATCGCCCATGAAGCGGCGTGCCGGCGCGCCCAGCACCCGCATCTGCCGGCCGCCGCGCCGAAAGCCCAGCAGCGCCTCCAGCAGGGTGCTCTTGCCGGCGCCGTTGCGGCCCAGCAAGGCGGTCACGGCGCCCGGCACGAGCCGCAGCGAGAGCCCGCGCAGCACTTCGGTGCGGCCGCGGGCGATGGAGAGACGATCGGCGATCAGCATG
>NZ_VWWK01000349.1:0-2772 GCF_011753035.1 Burkholderia sp. Ax-1720
CTTTCCGGCCGCTGCCCGGCACACCGCCCGGGCCGCCCTCGCGCGTCGCCGCCGTCGCCGCGCGCGCGTCACGGTTCCATCGCGCGCGGCGTGTTAACATGCGCCCTCCCGCGTCCGTCGTTTTCCGCATCGCGCGAGCCGCTCAGGCCGCGCGCACCGCGCCCGCTCAAGGCGCGGCGGCGGCGCCGTCACCCGCACTCCAGTCCGCCAGTCACCATGTCCGCAGGTCTCAATGCCGCTCAAAGCGAAGCGGTGCGCTATCTCGACGGTCCCTGTCTCGTGCTCGCCGGCGCGGGCAGCGGCAAGACGCGCGTGATCACGCAGAAGATCGCCCACCTGATCGAGAACAAGGGTTTCGAGCCGCGCCATATCGCGGCCGTCACCTTCACCAACAAGGCCGCCGCCGAGATGCGCGAGCGCGTCGGCAAGCTGCTGGAAGGCAAGACGCTGACCACGCCCGGCAAGGAAGGCCGCAAGGTGCCGGTCAACCAGCTGACGGTCTGTACCTTCCACTCGCTGGGCGTGCAGATCCTGCGCCAGGAAGCCGAGCACGTCGGCCTCAAGCCGCAATTCTCGATCATGGATTCGGACGACTGCTTCGGCATGGTGCAGGAGCAGATGGGCACCACCGACAAGGGGCTGATCCGCAAGATCCAGAACATCATCTCGCTCTGGAAGAACGGGCTGGTGACGCCCGAGCAGGCGCTGGCGATCGCCGCCAACGAGGACGAGCAGCAGGCCGCGCTGGTCTACCGCAACTACGTGGCCACCCTGCACGCCTACCAGGCGGTCGACTTCGACGACCTGATCCGCCTGCCCACCGAGCTGTTCGCGGCGAACGAGCAGGTGCGCGATCGCTGGCAGAACAAGCTGCGCTACCTGCTGATCGACGAGTACCAGGACACCAACGCCTGCCAGTACGAGCTGCTCAAGCTGCTGGCCGGGCCGCGCGCGGCCTTCACGGCGGTCGGCGACGACGACCAGGCGATCTACGGCTGGCGCGGCGCGACGCTGGAGAACCTGGCCCAGCTCGGCAAGGATTTCCCGAAGCTGCATCTGGTCAAGCTCGAGCAGAACTACCGCTCGACGGTGCGGATCCTGACCGCCGCCAACAACGTGATCGCCAACAACCCGAAGCTGTTCGAGAAGAAGCTGTGGTCCGAGCACGGCATGGGCGACACCATTACCGTGACGCCCTGCAACGACGAGGAGCACGAGGCCGAATCGGTGGTGTTCCGGCTCTCGGCGCACAAGTTCGAGCGGCGCACCCAGTTCCGCGACTACGCGATCCTCTACCGCGGCAATTTCCAGGCGCGCATCTTCGAGCAGGTGCTGCGCCGTGAGCGGATCCCCTACGTGCTGTCGGGCGGCCAGTCCTTCTTCGACAAGGCCGAGATCAAGGACCTGTGCGCCTACCTGCGCCTGATCGCCAACGCCGACGACGATCCCGCCTTCATCCGCGCCGTCACCACGCCGCGCCGCGGGATCGGCAACACCACGCTGGAGGCGCTCGGCTCCTACGCGGGGCAGGCCAAGGTGTCGCTGTTCGAGGCGGTCTACATGGGCGGCATCGAGGCGCGGCTGTCGGCGCGGCAGATCGAGCCGCTGCGCATGTTCTGCGACTTCATCCAGCGCCTGACCGAGCGCGCCGACAAGGATCCCGCCACCACCGTGCTCGACGACATGATGGAGGCGATCCACTACGAGGCCTACCTGTACGACGCCTTCGACGAGCGCCAGGCGCAGAGCAAGTGGCAGAACGTGCTGGAATTCCTCGAGTGGTTGAAGCGCAAGGGCACCAAGCCGGAAACCGAGGCGGTCGACGGCGAGGCCGAGGGCTTCCACAACGCCGACGGCCTGGCCGATACCGGCAAGAACCTGCTGGGCCTGATCCAGACCGTCGCGCTGATGTCGATGCTGGAGGGCAAGGAGGAGGATCCCGACGCGGTGCGCCTGTCCACCGTGCACGCCTCGAAGGGGCTCGAGTATCCGCACGTGTTCCTGGTCGGCGTGGAGGAAGGCGTGATGCCGCATCGCGGCGGCAGCGAGGACGACACGATCGACGACGAGCGCATCGAGGAGGAGCGGCGCCTGATGTACGTGGCGATCACGCGCGCGCAGCGCAGCCTGCACCTGAACTGGTGCAAGAAGCGCAAGCGGGCGCGCGAGACGATCGTCTGCGAGCCCTCGCGCTTCATCGTCGAGATGGAACTGGACGAGGCGCCGCCGCCCACCCCCGAGGAGGCGCCGATGACGCCGAAGGACCGGCTGGCGAGCCTGAAGGCGCTGCTGCAGAAGTAGCCGCCGGGCTCGCGGCTCGACAGCCCCTGAACGAAGATGGCCCGTGCCGCCTGGAGCGGACACGGGCCATTTTTTCGTGGCCGGCCCGGTGCGAGCCCGGCGGCCGGCGCGCGGCTTACTTTGCCGCGCCCACCATGTAGTCGACGGCGGCCTTGACCTGGTCGTCGGGCGCGTTCGAGCCGCCCTTGGGCGGCATCGAACCCTTGCCGTGCAGCGCGTAGTTGTAGACGGTGTCCATCGAATCCTTCAGGCGCGGCGCCCAGTCGGCCTTGTTGCCGAACTTGGGCGCGCCGAGCACGCCGGCCGCGTGGCAGGCCACGCACACCGAGTCGTACAGCGCCTTGCCCGCGCCGGCGCCGCCGGGCGCGACGGCCGGTGCGGCACCGGCCTTGGGCAGGGCGGCGATGGCGGCCATCGCGGCGGCGGCCTGCGCATTGGCGGCGGCCGCCGCGTCGGGCACCGCCGAGGCGC
>NZ_VWWK01000350.1:0-2626 GCF_011753035.1 Burkholderia sp. Ax-1720
GCACGCGCCGCACGCTGGCGGTGCCCGGCGCCTCGCTCGCGCCGCGCGAGGCGGCCGCCGGCCTGGTCGACGCGCATACCGCGATCATCGAGACCGCCGAGGTCGTCGGCATCACCGATCCGGTCGGCATGGCGGTGCCGGTGGAGGCGCGCAGCACGCGCGGCATGGGCGAGGCGATCCGCCAGTTGCTCGACGAGGGCGTGCGCAGCTTCTTCGTGGCGCTCGGCGGCAGCAGCACCAACGACGCCGGCGCGGGCCTGCTGGCCGGGCTCGGCCTGCGCGCGCTCGACGCCGAGGGCCGCGAGATCGAGCCGACGCCCGAGCGGCTCGCGACGATCGCCCGGCTCGATACCTCGGGGCTCGATCCGCGGCTCGCGCAAAGCCGCTTCGTCGGCATGTCCGACGTCGACAATCCGCTCACCGGCGAGCATGGCGCCACCGCCGTCTTCGGCCCGCAGAAGGGCGTGCGCCCCGAGCAGGTCGCCCCGCTCGACGCCGCGCTCTCGCACTACGCCGATCTGGCCGAAGCCGCGCTCGGCCGCCAGGTACGCGAATTGCCCGGCGCGGGTGCGGCCGGCGGCCTGGGCTTCGCGCTGCACCTGCTGGGCGCGAGCTTCGAGCCGGGCGCCGAGGTGGTGGCGCGCCAGGTCAGCCTCGACGCCGCGCTGGACGGCGCACACTGGCTGATCACCGGCGAGGGGCGCTCGGACGGCCAGACCCTGCACGGCAAGGCGCCCTTCATCGCCTGCCGCCACGCGGCCGCGGCCGGCGTGCCGGCCAGCCTGCTGTCGGGCGCGGTCGACCCGGCGGCGCTGCCGCAATTGTCAGAACATTTCGACGGCTGCTTTTCGCCCGCGCCGGGACCGATTACGCTCGAGGTGGCGATCCGCGACGCCGCCCGGCTGCTGGCCGACCAGGCCGAGCAACTGGCGCGGCTGCGCTTCGGCCGCCGCAGCGACGCCGCGGCAGCAGCGGCACGTTGATCCCGGTCGACCTCGGTTGACCGCGCGCGGCGATCCGGGAACAATCGGGCCGCCGACCATCCTTCAGGAACCGCCATGAAAGGCAGCCAAGCCGGACTCGACCAGTTTCTGACGCAGCGCCTGCACACGATCAACAAGCTCACCGATCGCGCGATCGGCGAGCTGTATCGCGACAAGCTCGGCATCACCCTGCCGGAGGCGCGCGTGATCAGCTCGGTCGGCGCCTTCGGGCCGTTTTCGATCATGGAACTCGCGCGCCACACGCATCTCGACAAGAGCCAGGCCAGCCGCGCCGCCGAGGCGCTGATCCTGCAGGGCCTGCTGTCGCGCACGACCAGCGACGAGGACGGCCGCGTGGTGGTGATCGCGCTCACGCGCGAGGGCGCCGCGCTGAACCGCCGGATCATGACGCTCGCGCGGCGCTGGAACGCCGAGCTGGCCGAGCGCTTGACCGAGAGCGAGCGCGGCGCGCTGGAGCGGGCGCTCGACAAGCTGATCGCCCATACGCGGGAGCGGATCGAGTAGCGCGCGAGCGGCGGCCAGCCGCCTTGCCGCCATCTCGCCGCCGCGCCGGATTTCAACCAGGCCTCTTCCGCCATCCGCTGGCCGGCTGCCTTTGACGCTGGCCGGCTGCCTTTGAGCGCGGCTCGCGCTCCTGCGTGTCTCGCCGCGCCTCGGCAGCTTGAGCGCCGCCAACAGCCAGGCGGCACCGCCCGCCAGCACGCGCGATCGCGCGCCGCCGGCAAGCAGCCCCTCCCTACCCCCTTCCGCTCACAACCCGCTGTTGCGCGCACGCTGGCGCAGCAACCCGAGCACCGCCTCGCAGAACGGCGTCGGCACGCCGAGCGCGCGGCCCAGCTCCGGAAACACGCCCAGGATCGGCTCGATCTCGAGCGGGCGGCCGGCCTCGAAATCCTGCAGCATCGAAGTGCGGAACGCGCCGAGCTTGCGCGTGATCCCGGTCCGCTCGACGCTGCTGATGCCGGTCGACAGGCCGAGCCTCTCGCCCACCGCGGCGGCCTCGTCCATCATGCTCAGCGCCAGCGCATGGGTATGGGGATCGTCGAGCAGCCCGGCCGTGGTCGAGCCGGTCAGCGCGCTGAGCGGGTTCATGTTCATGTTGCCCCACAGCTTCACCCAGATCGCGGTCCGGATTTCAGCCGGCGTCTCCACCTCGAAACCGCCCTCGACGAGCGCCTCGGCGAGCACCCGGGCCGCCGCCGCGCGCGCCGCGTCCGGCGCGCCGACGATCAGGCGGTTGCCGGCCACGCGCCGCACCACGCCCGGCGCATCGGTGGCCGATGAGAGGTGCACCACGCAGCCGATCGACTGCGCCGGCGGCAACACGGCGGCGATCGCGCCGCCCGGGTCGACCGCCTCCAGCGAGCGGCCGTCGAGCGCGCCGCCGATCCCGTGCAGGAACCACCAGGGCAACCCGTTCATGGCCGCCACGATGGTGGTGCGCGGGCCCACCAGCGGCGCCAGGCTCGGCGCCAGCGCGGGCAGCGCCTGGGCCTTGAGGGCGATCACCAGGTAGTCCTGCTCGCCGAGTTCGCGCGCGTCGTCGGTGGCGCGCAGCGGCGTGCGGCTCACCGCGCCCTGCTCGTCGACGATGGTCAGGCCGTCGTCGCGCAGCGCGGCCA
>NZ_VWWK01000351.1:0-2625 GCF_011753035.1 Burkholderia sp. Ax-1720
GGCCGCCTCGCCTCACCGGCGCCGCGCCGGGCCCGGCGCGCCGCGGGCGAACCGGGGGGCGGGAACTGGCGAGACGGGCAACGGGACGGCCGGCAGGGATGCCGGTTCGCGCAACGCGAGCCGAATTTTAACGGAAGCCCGCCGCGACGCGGCCCATCATCTCGTAACCGTCGTCGAACAGGTGCGAGAAGAACGGCATCAGGTTGGGGATCATCAGCTGCACCAGCAGCAGCCCGACCAGCATCAGCACCGGGAAGCCGACCTGGAAGATGCCGATCTGCGGCGCGGCGCGGTTCAGGATGCCGAGCGCGAGGTTCGAGATCAGCAGCGCGGCCACCACCGGCAGCGCCAGCAAGAGGCCCATCGAGAACACGTTGATGCCGGCGCCGGCCACGATGCGCCAGCCTGCTGCGCGCAGCAGGTTCGAGGAGATCGGCACGATATCGAAGGACTGCACCAGGGCGGCGATCAGCTGCAGGTGGCCGTCGAAGGCGATGAAGGCCAGCATCGCGAAGGCGTTGAGCACGCGGCCCAGCATCGGCGTGTTGCCGCTGTGCGGGTCGAAGAAGCTGGCGAAGCCGAGCCCCATCTGCAGGCCGATGTAGTCGCCGGCGGCCTCCACCACCGCGAACACGATCTGCATGGTGAAGCCGAGCGCGGCGCCGATCAGGAACTGGTTGACCAGGATCCAGATGCCCTCGGCCGAGAACACCGTGGCCTGCGGCAGCGGCCCGAGCGCGGGCGCCACCGCGATCGACACCAGGGCCGACACGCCGATCTTCACGCGCGCCGGCACCGAGGCATGGCCGATCAGCGGCGCGGTGGCCACCAGCGCGAGGATCCGCACGAAGGGCCAGAGGAACGCGGTCAGCCAGACGTTCAGTTGCGCGTAGGTGACGGTGAACATCGGCGCGTGAAAGGAGCGGAAACGGGCGGAAGGGAGGGCAGCGGACGCGCTCAGCTGGTGCCGAGCGTGGCCACGTGCATCAGGATGTCGCGCATGTAGTCGAGCATGGTCGACAGCATCCAGGGGCCGGCGATCACCATCGTCACCACGATCGCGAGCAGCTTGGGGATGAACGACAGGGTCGACTCGTTGATCTGCGTGGCGGCCTGGAACAGGCTCACCACCAGGCCCACCACCAGCGCCACCAGCAGCAGCGGCGCGGCCAGCAGCAGGCCGATCATCATCGCCTGGTGGCCCAGCGTCATGACGGATTCGGGCGTCATCGCATCGTCCTCAGGTAAAGCTCTGCGCCAGCGAGCCGATCAGCAGTTGCCAGCCGTCCACCAGCACGAACAGCATCAGCTTGAAGGGCAGCGAGATGGTGGTCGGCGAGACCATCATCATCCCCATCGACATCAGCACGCTCGCCACCACCAGGTCGATGATCAGGAACGGGATGAAGATCGTGAAGCCGATCTGGAAGCCGGTCTTCAGCTCGCTGGTCAGGAAGGCCGGCACCAGCAGCGGCAGCGGCACGTCCTCGGGGCCCTGCATCGGCGGCGCCTTGGAGATGCGCGCGAACAGCGCGAGATCGCTCTCGCGCGTCTGCTTGAGCATGAAGGTCTTGAAGGGCGCGAGACCGCGCTGCACCGCCTGGTCCATCGGCAGGGTGCCGGCCGAGAACGGCTGGTAGCCGTCGGTATAGGCGCGGTCCAGCACCGGCGACATCACGAACAGGGTGAGGAACAGCGCGAGGCCCACCAGCACCTGGTTGGGCGGGGTGGTGGTGGTGCCCAGCGCCTGGCGCAGCAGCGACAGCACGATGATGATGCGCGTGAAGCTGGTCATCATCAGCACGATGGCCGGCAGGAACGACAGCATCGTGAGCAGCAGCATGGTCTGCACGCTCAGCGAATAGGTCGTGCCGCCGTTCGGGCCGGGGCTGGTATTGAAGGCGGGCAGGCCCTGCGCCTGCGCATGGGCCAGCGAGGGCAGCGCGAGAGCGGCCAGCGGCAGCAGCGCGGCCAGCCAGGGCAGCACGCGGCGCAAGCCCGCCAGGGACGGGCGCGCGGCCGAGAAAGAGCGAAAGAAGGGACGAAGCACGGCGCGCGCGCTCGATCGATACGACATCATCTTCAGGAATCCTTGCGGGAGCGGCCACCCAGCCGCCTGGCGACTTCGCCGCCCAGCGCGCTGCGAAAACGCTCGCCGAACGTGCCGGACAAGGCGGCGTCCTGCTCGGGCGCGGTCGTCGCCGTTGCCGTCGTCGTCGCTGGGCCGCCGGCCACCACGCCGGGCGTGCCGGCCGGCAGCGTGTGCAGCAGCCGTACATTGCCGGGCGCGACGCCCAGCACCAGCCAGGTGTCGCCGACCTCGACCACCGTCGCGCTTTCCTTGCCGCCCACCGCGACGCTGGCCACCACCTTCAGGGCGCCGCCGCGCCGGGCGGGCTGGAAGCCGAGCCGCCGCGCGAGCCAGGCGCAGGCGAACACCAGGCCGATCACCACCGCGAGGCCGAGGATGGTCTGCAGCACCGCGCCGGCGCCCAGCGAGGGCACGGCCGAGCCGACCACGCTGCCCGAGGCATAGGAGGCGGGATGGTTGACGGCGTTCATGTCGGCCGCGCGCGCCAGGGCCGGCGCCAGCAGCGCCGCAGCGGCGAGCGTGGCGGCGGTTCC
>NZ_VWWK01000352.1:0-2528 GCF_011753035.1 Burkholderia sp. Ax-1720
TGCGGCGGCGGCGCGGTATCGACGGCTGTCGTCGCGGTCGCGATCGGGGCGGCAGTCGCCTGAATCGGCGTCGGCGCGACACGTGCCGGCGTGCTTTCCGCGCGCGCCGCGGCATAAACGGGCGCGGCGGCGGCCGGCGCCGCCTGCGGCACAGGAGCCGTATCGGGCTGGCGATTGTCGGCCTCGTAGGTCGGCGTGTCGAACGGCGCCGGCGCGTGACGTGCCGGCGCGACGCGCCGGATGCCGTCGAAATGCTTGGCCCAATAAGGATTCGTCAGGTAGTCGAGGCGCACCGTACCGCCTGTCGAGGGCGCATTCACGAAGCGCAGCTTGCCGACGTAGATGCCGACGTGCGAATGCGGGCGGCCGGTGGTGTTGAAGAACACCAGGTCGCCGGGGGCGATCTCGTCGGGTTCGATCGATTCGCCGCGCGTGCTCATCTCCGCCGTGGTGCGCGGCAGCGAGACGTTGGCCGCGCGCGACACGATATAGCGCACCAGCCCGCTGCAGTCGAAGCCGCTGTCCGGCGTATTGCCGCCCCAGCGATAGGGGATGCCGACCAGGCTCATGGCCTGGATCGGGATTTCCTCGCGGCCGATGCTGTGATCGACGAAGTTCGGGAAGCCGCGCGGCGGCGCAAAGGCGCGTGGCGTGGTGATGCGCGGGGCGGCACCGGTGCGCGTCGACGACTGCTGCGGCGCGGTCGAGCACGCGGCGAGCAGGGAAACGACGACGACGGACAGCCAGATTCGCAGCATCGGAAGAGGGCAGGCGCCGAATGAGGCGCCTATCGTATGACCACGGGTAAAGCGGATGGTAGTCGCTCCGGCGCGGCTTCGGCAAGAATTCTTCATGAATGACATGAGAAGTTGCCCGATTTTCGAGCAGCGCATTGGAGTTTTTGCGCAAAAACCCTGGCCCCAAATGCCTCATGGTGAAATATGGGGATGAATCAAACATCGCTGCCACCATGAAAAAAGCGCTCCCGAGGGAGCGCTTTTGGGTGCCGCCGATCGAAACGCCGCTCAGAGGATGTCGGACGCGTAGTCGGCCAGCCGCGAGCGTTCGCCACGCGCGAGGGTGACGTGGCCGCTGTGACCCCAGCCCTTGAAGCGGTCGACCACGTAGGTCAGGCCCGAGCTGCCCTCGGTGAGGTAGGGCGTGTCGATCTGCGCGATATTGCCGAGGCAGACGATCTTGGTGCCGGGGCCCGCGCGCGTGACCAGCGTCTTCATCTGCTTGGGCGTGAGGTTCTGCGCCTCGTCGATGATCAGGTACTTGTCGACGAAGGTGCGCCCGCGCATGAAGTTCATGCTCTTGACCTTCAGGCGCGAGCGGATCAGCTCCTGGGTGGCCGCGCGGCCCCATTCGCCGGCCGCGTCGTCGGTCTTCTGCAGCACTTCCAGGTTGTCGTCGAAGGCGCCCATCCAGGGCTGCATCTTCTCTTCCTCGGTACCGGGCAGGAAGCCGATGTCCTCGCCGACCGGCACCGTCGCGCGCGTCACGATGATCTCGTTGTAGCGCTTGTCGTCGAGCACCTGGGCCAGGCCCGCGGCCAGCGCGACCAGGGTCTTGCCGGTACCGGCCTGGCCGAGCAGCGTGACGAAGTCGATCTCCGGGTTCATCAGCAGGTTCAGCGCGAAGTTCTGCTCGCGGTTGCGCGCCATGATGCCCCACACGTTGTTCTTGTGGTGGCTGTAGTCGCGCAGCGTCTGCAGCAGCGCCGTCTTGCCGTTGAGCTCGCGCACGATCGCGTGGAAGGTCGGCTCGCCGTTCTGCGGCTCGAGGAACACGAACTCGTTGACCAGCATCGAGGCGACCATCGGGCCCGTCACGCGGTAGTAGGTGGTGCCCGTCTTGGTGTCCTGCCAGCTCTCCATGCCCTTGGCATGCTTGGTCCAGAAGTCCTGCGGCAGCTCGCGCACGCCCGAGTACAGCAGGTCGGTGTCCTCGAGCACCTGGTCGTTGAAGTAGTCCTCGGCGGGCAGGCCCAGCGCGTGGGCCTTGATCCGCATGTTGATGTCCTTCGACACCAGCACCACCAGGCGGTCGCTGCGCTCGCGCTGCAGCGCGCGCACCACGCCGAGGATCTGGTTGTCGGCCTTGCCCTGCGGCAGGCCCTCGACCGGCTCGATATCGTTGAGCGTGGTCTGGAAGTACAGGCGGCCGACCGCTTCGCGGCTGCCCAGGCGCGACAGCGGGATGCCGGCCGTGATCGGGCCGCCGTCGGCCACCAGCGCGTCGAGCGTGCGGCTGACCTGGCGCGCGTTGCGCGCCACTTCGGACATGCCCTTCTTGTGGTTGTCGAGCTCTTCCAACGTCATCATCGGCAGATAGACGTCGTGCTCCTCGAAGCGGAACAGGCTGCTCGGGTCGTGCATCAGCACGTTGGTGTCGAGCACGAACAGCTTCTGCTGCTCGACCGCAGCGGCCTTGCGTCCGCGCGTGGTCTTGCCGGCCTCGCGCGCAGGAGCGGCGTGGGTCGCGGGCGCGCGGCCGGCGGGTGCCTCGGCGCGGGCGACCGGCGC
>NZ_VWWK01000353.1:0-2612 GCF_011753035.1 Burkholderia sp. Ax-1720
CGCCCGGCGCGAGGCGCCACGCGACGATCGAGCGGGCGCCGATGTTGCCGGTACCACGCGCTCGCGAACGCCGTCGCGCCTTGCCGCCGGGGCTGCCGCCAACGCCGTGCCGGCCAGCGTCACCGCCGCCAATCGGCGCGAGCCGGCCGGCGACGCCTGGGTGGTGTTCATGAGCCGCGCGAACAGCGATCCGCCGACCGGCGGCGAGCTCTGGTACGCCGCCAACTACGACGACACCACGCGCCTGCCGAACCGCAAGCTGTTCGCCGAGCGGCTCGACCTGCGCATCGCGCGCGCGCGTGCCACCGACGGCCGCTTCAGCATCGTGCTGCTGGAGATCGGCGGCCTCAGCACGATCCGCAATGCGCTCGGGCTGCCCGGCGTCGAGCTGGCCGTGCGCGTGACGGGCGAGCGCCTGCGCACCAAGGTGCCGCATCTGTATGGCGTGGCGAGCATGGGCGACGGCAAGTTCGCGCTGCTCTGCGACGAGGCGGAGCCGGTGGTGCGGCGGCTGGTGGAGACCATCGTCGCGGTGGCCGGCGAGCCGATCGAATTCGCCGGCGCCGCGCTCAACGTGATCGCCAATGCCGGCACGGCCGCCTATCCCGAGCAGGGCGAGGACACCGATACCCTGATCCGGCGCGCCAACGTGGCCTTGTCCGCGGCGCTGGAAGCCGGCGACGGTATCGCCGTGCCGTTCTCCAGCGCGCTCGAGTTGCGCGCCACGCGCCGCTTCGAGCTTGAGGCGGCGCTCGCGCGCGGCATCGACCGCCAGCAGTTCTGGCTCGCCTACCAGCCCCAGGTCACGCTCGAGACCGGCCGCATCGCGCAAGTCGAGGCGCTGCTCAGATGGCGTCATCCGCGCTCGGGCGAGATCAGCCCGAACGAGTTCATTCCGATCGCGGAGGAGAGCGGCTTGATCGACCGCATCGGCGAATGGGCGATCCGCACCGCCTGCCGCGAGATCAGCCGCCTGCATCGCGACAGCGAGGACGCGCCGCGCGTGTGCGTGAACGTCTCGCCGCAGCAGTTCCGGCGCGGCAACCTGCTGGCCATCATCGAGCAGGCGCTCGACGACAGCGGGCTCGCGCCGCACCAGCTCGAGATCGAGATCACCGAGGGCGTGCTGTTCGGCGATACCGAGGCGGCGCTCGACACCGTCTCGTCGATCCGCCAGCTCGGCGTGGAGATCGCCGTCGACGATTTCGGCACCGGCTATTCGAGCCTGTCCTACCTGACGCGCTTCCCGGTCAATCGCGTGAAGATCGACCGCGCCTTCGTCGCGCCGCTGCCCAGCGACGCGCGCAGCGCCGAGCTGGTGGCCGCCATCATCGCGATGGCGCATGCGCTGAAGATGCGCGTGACGGCCGAGGGCGTCGAGACCATCGAGCAGGCCAACCAGCTGCTCGCGCTCGGTTGTGATGAAGCGCAGGGTTTCTGGTATGCGCGGCCGCATAGCTTTGGCTCGCTGCGGACCTTGATCGGGATGTAGGCGGGCGGGGCGCCGCCGTCGCGCCGGATGCGCCCCCCGATCACGCGTAAAGAATTTCCGCTTCCCGCCGGGAATAAGCCCGAATTCCCCGTGTTCACCTTGATGCAAGCCCCTCAACGTCATCAAGGAGTCACATCATGAAGATCCACCATCTCGCCGTCCTGTCCGCCGTGCTGCTCTCGTCGTTCGCCCATGCCGAGGGCCTGAGCCGCGCCCAGGTGCGCCAGCAACTGATCGAAGCCGAGCAGAACGGCTCGCTCAACTACACCGACGCCTCCTATCCCGAGGTGAGCCCGGTGTTCCGCCAGGCGATCGCGTCCAGCGCGGCGGCTACGAGCGCCTACGGCAGCGCGATGAGCGCGAAGACCGAAGGCGGCCATCGCGCGATCGCGTCGACGGCCGGCATGCCCTCGGCCTGCGTCGGCCCGGCCAGCTTCTGCAACATCTACGCCGGCTCCTGATGCGTCCCCTGAAAAATCTTTCATCGACGACGGAATATCGGGTCGCGCGCGGTGTTCGCTCCGTGTGACCCGATTTGCCCAGCCATGACTTCCGTACCCGAACCGATCCCGTCCGAGCAGGACATGCAGGCCTATGCAGACGGCCGGCTCGCCGCCGACCGGGAGCATAGCGTGAGCGCGTACCTGGCCCGGCGCCCCGCCGAGGCGCGTCGCGTCGCGTTCTATGCGCGGGTCAACGCGCAGTTGCGCAACCATTTTCCGGACGACGGCCTCGCCGCCGCCGTCCTGCCGCTGAGCGCGGCGCCGGCGGCTTTATCGGTGCCTCGTGCGCAATCGACACCGGCACTCGCGGCCGTGCCGGCAAGCCGCCGCCGCGCCTCGCGCTTCGGCTACCGGCTGGCCGCCGCCGCGCTATTGGCCCTGCTGGCCGCGGCGGTCCTGCCGCGGCTGCTGCGGGTGCCGGATCACCGGCTCGACACGGCCGCCTACGCGATGCTGCTGGCCCTGCCGGGCATCGACCCGGCAATGGGGCGCGCCGCACCGTCGTCCGGCGCGGCGCCCGCCGGCGGGGCCGCCAATGCCTCGAATGCCACCAATGCCACCAATGCCACCAATGCGGCCAATGCCTCGACGCCGGCCGCGAGCCAAGCGCCGGCTCG
>NZ_VWWK01000034.1:0-56403 GCF_011753035.1 Burkholderia sp. Ax-1720
GCGCCGCTGCGGCGCGCGGCCATCGAGCTGGCCGCGCAACTGCCGGTCTACCGGCTCTATCCGCTGGAAGGCGAGCGCAAGCAGGAGCGGCCCTTCATCGAGGCCGCCGCGCGCGCCGCCGCGCGGACCCTGCCGCGCACCGATCGCGCCGCGCTCGACCACGCGCTGGCCTGGCTGGGCTGGCCCGAGCTGGCCGGCGATACCGTCGTGCCGGACGTCGATCCCGCGCTGTCGTTGCGCGCGCAACTGTCCTTCGCGCGGCTGAGCGCGCCGCTCGCGGCCAAGGGCGTGGAGGATACCGCCTGCTATCGCTACGGCCGCCTGCTGTCGCGCAACGAAGTGGGCGCCGATGCGCAACGGCTCGCGCTATCGCCGGAGGATTTCCACGCGCGCAATCTCGAGCGCGCGCGATGCATGCCGGCCACCATGCTGGCGACCGCCACTCACGACCACAAGCGCGGCGAGGACGTGCGCGCGCGGCTGGCCGTGCTCAGCGAGATGCCAGTGCCCTGGCGCGGCGCGCTGGAAGCCTGGCATGCGCGCAACGCGCCGCCGGCCGGCGGCCCGAGCCGCGCCACCGAAGCCATGCTCTACCAGACGCTGGCCGGCTGCTGGCCCCCCACGCTCGGGCCCGACGACGCCGAGGGCCTGGCCGAACTCACCGAGCGCATCGTGCGCTGGCAGACCAAGGCGCTGCGCGAGGCCAAGCGCGAGACCGGGTGGCTCGCGCCCGACGCGCGCTACGAGCAGGCCTGCGAGGATTTCGTGCGCGATATCCTGCGGCCGCGCGGCATCGACGATTTCGCGCATGCGCTGCATGCCTTCGTGGCCCGCATCGCGCCGGCCGGCGCGGTCAATTCGCTGCTGCAGACCGCGCTGCGGATCGCCTCGCCCGGCGTGCCCGATCTCTACCAGGGCACCGACGCCTGGGATTTCAGCCTGGTCGATCCCGACAACCGCCGCGAGGTGGATTTCGCCGAGCGGCGCGCGATCCCCGTCGACGGCCCGGTGGCCGGCTACCTGCCGACCTGGGCCGACGGGCGCGTCAAGCGCGCGCTGGTCACGCGCATGCTGGGCTTGCGGGCACGTCATCCCGAGACATTCGCGAGCGGCGCCTACCTGCCGCTGGCGATCGAGGGACCGGCCAGCGCGCATGCGATCGCGCTGATGCGGCACGACGCGCAAGCCCGCATCGTGGTGGTCGGCAGCCGGCTCGCGCTCGGCCTGCTGGCCCCGGACGATGCCGGGCCGCGCATCGAGACGCGTCATTGGGGCGATACCAGCGTGGTGCTGCCTCTCGACATGCCGGCCGGGTCGGCGGCCTGGCGCGACGAGCTGGGCGATCGCGATTTCCAGGCCACGAAGCGGGATGGCGGCGGCACCCGGCTGCGGCTGGCCGATCTGCTGGCCGAGCTGCCCGTCGCGGCGCTGGTCGACAGCCGTTCGTGAGCGCCGTGCCGGCCTCGCGCGCCACGCACATCCTCTGTCCCGGAAAAGCAGCACAGACGGCCTCGCGTTGACATCGATTTCTGGCGGCTCGTTAATGAGGTTTTATGATCGAGCCGCCGGATCGATGCGCCACGTCCACTCACGCGTTGCCCCGCCATCGCCTCGACGGCCGGACGCCGTTCCCCACGATCCTCGCGAGCGAGGCGCCGACGCAGCGCCGCGCCGACTTGTCGACCCCGTCGTCGATCCCGTCCGCAGCATTCCCGTTCCGGCGCCGTGCCCGATGCGCGGCGCCTTCCCTACCGTCATACGGAGCCAGTCATGATTTCGAGCCGTGAAGAAGTGACCAGGATGATTCTGTCCAGCAAGGTGCGCAAGGGCATCAAGTGGACCCAGGCCGCCGAGGCCACCGGGCTGTCCAAGGAGTTCACCACCGCCGGCTGCCTCGGCCAGATGACCTTCGACAAGCCGCAGGCCGAGGCGATCGGCAAGCTGTTCGAGCTGCCCGACGAGGCGGTGGCCTGGCTGCAGATCGTCCCCTACAAGGGCTCGCTGCCGAGCACCGTGCCCACCGATCCGCTGATCTATCGCTGGTACGAGATCGTCAACGTCTATGGCAGCACCATCAAGGAGCTGATCCACGAGGAATTCGGCGACGGCATCATGAGCGCGATCGATTTCTCGATGGACATCCAGCGCGAGCCCGATCCGAAGGGCGACCGCGTGCATGTGGTGCTGTCGGGCAAGTTCCTGCCGTACAAGCAGTATTGAGTCACGGCCCCGGCCAGGAAGCCGCGCCGGCGTGGACATCGATGCTCAGTCGTCGATCGACGACTGGAAATCGGCCGCGTAATCCTGGCCGCCGTGGTAAATCCCGAGGACCGCAACCTGTTCCTCGGTGATTCGATAGGCAATCGCCGTGCTGCCGCGGTAGTGCGTCAGGCGCAAACCGACGAGCAGGTCTTCGCGCGGCACGCCGCGCTGGGGAAAACGATCAAGCTGCTCACAGAACGTGATGATGGCGTCGACATATCTCTGCGCCGTAACGGGCGCGCCACGCGCGGCGATGCGTGCCTCGAGTTCCGATAGTTGATCGACGGCTTCGGGGGAAAATACGACCCGATATGGAGCAGGCGTCACGAGCGAGCCGCTCGTCGGCGCGCCAGGGTGGCACGGGCGTCCGACGGCTCGACCGCGCGATCGGGATCCGCCTCGAGCGCGGTGGCGGCCGGCACCACGCTATCGCGCAACCACGCCTCGACCGCGCGATCCCGCGCGGCAAGCGTGCGCAGCGCATCGCGAATCACCTCGGAGTCGGAGGCATATTCGCCGCTGGCGACCTTGGCCCGGACCAATTCCGCCATCTCGTGGGGCAGGGTGATGCTCAATTGTTGGGTGGAGCGCATGATCGTTCCCTTGACGTCGATAGGATTGAATCCTACTCCTCGCCTGCCGGCCTGTCACACGACGCTCTGACATCAGCACGCGTTTTGTGTGAACCCGCTCTGGCCACCTCTCGCCGGTCGCGCATGAAGCGCCCCATTCATTTCAAATCCCCTTCAATATCTTTCAAATACCCGCCTTCACGCCGCGATTCCCGGCGAAAAGACCCCATCCCCCACGTTGCCGGCTTGACACCGCCACCGCTCGCGCCGAATAATGCGCCGTTCGTTAATCGAAACGACGTTCGATTAACGAACTTTTCATAACAAGAACAGGCTGGCCGTCTTCCTTGTCCGCGCAGGTCGAGCGTGCGACGCGGAAGGCGCGATAGAGAACCCGCTGCGCCGTGGCAACACCACGAGCACCTGGAGGAGCACCGCATCCCGACCCGTCGCGCGGCCCGCGAGCTTTCGAGCGCGCGCCGCCCCGGGCCCACCCGCATGCCGATCCGCCGCCCGGCGCCGCAGCAGCCCCCGCTGCGCAACAGACTGACAGCATGCAAAGAGACAACCTCGCGCCCGCAACCGCGCGCGCCACCGAATCGCGCGGCGTGGTCGCCGCCCTCGTCTACGTGTTCGAACGAGTCATGCCCGACCCGTTCGTGCTCTCGATCTGCCTGACCGCCTTCGTCGCGCTGCTCGCCTTCGCGATCGCGCCGCAGGGCAACCTGCCGACCGTGCTCGATTCCTGGTACACGGGCACCTTCGGCATCCTCGGCTTCGCGCTGCAGATGATCCTGATCCTCGCCACCGGCTACGCGATCGCCGAGGCGCCGATCGTGCAGCGCGGCCTGCGCGCGATGGCTTCGCGCGCCCAGACGCCGGCGCGCGCGGCCCTGCTGGTGTTCCCGGTGGTGGCGGTGGCGGCCTGGCTGAACTGGGGCCTCGGCCTGATCGTCGGCGCCCTGCTCTCGCGCGAGATCGCGCGGCGCGTGCGCGTCGATTTCGCCTGGCTGGTGGCCGGCAGCTACTCGGCCTGGTCGATCTGCAACAGCGGGCTGTCGAGCTCGATCGCGCTCTCGCAGGCCTCGCACGGCAATGCGCTGAACCTGGTGGAGAAGGCCACCGGCCAGGTGGTGCCGCTCGGCGCCACGGTATTCGCCCCCTTCGTGTTCATCCCCACCGTGCTGGTGGTGGTGGTGATGACGGCGATCTTCATCCGCATGCATCCGCGCGAGGCGGACGTGGTGGCCTTCGACGACGCGGCCGACCAGCAGCGCCAGGCGCCCGGCGACGATCCGCATGCGCGCATGGGCGGCACGCCCTCGTTCGCCACACGCCTCGAACAATCGGTGCTCGGCACCCTGCTGCTGCTCGCCTTCGGGATCGGCTTCCTGGTGATGGAATGGCGCTCGGGGCATTTCGACCTCGACATCAACACCACCATCCTGATCTTCCTGCTGATCGGCCTGGCCCTGCAGCGCACCCCGATCGCCTACGCCAACGCGATCCGCGGCGCGGCGCGCCAGACCGGCTCCATGCTGCTGCAGTACCCCGTGTACGGCGGGATCATGGGCATGATGAAGGGCACCGGGCTGGCCTCGATGATCGCCAAGGCCTTCGTGACGATCGCCACGCCGCTCTCGCTGCCGCTGTGGAGCTACCTCAGCTCGCTGATCATCACCCTGCTGGTGCCGAGCGCCGGCGGCCACTGGGCCGTGCAAGGGCCTTTCGTGCTGCCCGCCGCGCTGAGCCTGCACGCCTCGGTGCCGCGCACCGCCATGGGCGTGGCGATGGCCGAGAACGTCTCGAACATGCTGCAGCCGTTCTGGGCCGTGCCGATCGTGGCGATCGCCGGGATCCGCATCCAGCGCGTGATGGGATACACGGCGGTGACCTTCGCGGTGTCGCTGGTGATCTATGCGCTGGCGCTGTGGCTGGTGCCTTGAGTTTCAGGCCGATCGCCGGAAAAATGGAAAGGCAATTATTTTTATGCCAATCCATTTTTCCGAATTCAATCCGGATCGTCGCGGCACGTCATAACAAAATCAATCCGCGCGTGAAAGATGACAGATATTCAACACAATAATAAATTTTCAGTTACATCCCGTTCTCGTAATCCCCCTCGGCATCGACAAAATCCATCTCATTTCAGGGACGCCGTTTCCTCTACAGAAAAACGCGCATAGTCGTTAGCCTCTTTTCACGAACAAATAGAGGCCACCATGCGCGAATCCGATTCTTCCGTCGATCCATCGGAATCAAGAAAGGATGATCGACTGCTGATCAGTCGATTGTTCAGTGCCGAGGCTCTGTTGCGCACGGAGATGCGCGACAGCCTTGCGATATTCTGCGAAACGCATCAGGACGTGGTCTTGCCTCATTTGCCCGGCGTGCTCGAGCCGCTGGCACGCGCCTGCGCCTTCGAGGAGATTTTCGAATTGGTCATGCGCCTGGGCGGGCGTCGGGTCTATCTGCCGATCGACGTCGCGCGCTTCGCCCAGCAGACCACCGTGCACATCCCGGCCGACGCTTATCGGTGCTGGCGCTTGCATGCCGACGTCAGCGGCCAGATCGACGTGCCTTCCGCCTGGGGCGTCTACCTGTCGATACGACGTGCAGCGCTCGCCTACGCACTTTCGCGCAGTTGGTCTCGCGATCTGCTGCAATCGACGTTCGGCCTTTCACGCACGCAATTACGCGCTTATCGGGGCGCGCGCCCCCAAGAACAGCACTAAACGCGGATTCACCTCATTTTCAGGAATTCCGCTGTCGCTCGGCGGGGATCACGGTCGTTCGACTCCGGTCGTCGCGAATGACCATGCCGTGGTTGAAAGCCACGGAAATCACAAACGACGCCCACTATCCAATGAGGGACATCATGCCAGGACGTTTGAACAAATCATGCGCTGCCGATGGCGTTGTTGCATATCAGAATACGGAAGAGACCAAGACATTCCATTATTTCCCGGTTCGCATCGACGCCATCCAGGGTGAAACCCTGCGTGCCTATGACGTCAAGTACTGGGGAATCAACAAGACGCCTTACTTCATCGATGTCGGCAACCGGAAATACCAGAGCGTCGTGGGCGGCTCGGTCTCGGGCCAGGCCGTGGCCGACATCACCTCGGCTCAGCGAGCGAACATCATTGCCGAGATCAAGCGGGTCTTCCAGTTGAAGGACAAGGACGAAGTCAATCTCGTGCCGCTCGTGCTCCAGGACGTCGCCGTCCAGCCGATCTTCGCGAAGAATCTGGTGGAAATGGGCGGCAGCAGCAGCGTGACCTTTCCCGAGCGCTTCCAGGTCGGCACCCAGTTCGGTTTCAACGTCGCATCGGGCAACAGCCTGTTCAGCGAACTGGTGGGCGCGGAAGGCAGTATCGATCGAGACAACAGCCCCGATATCGGCGTCAACTTCTACGGCACCGCGGAGTTGCGCGCGGACAAATGGGTCGCCCGTATCGAGGCCGATCTTGCGCAGGTATGGAGCTACACGCGCGACAAGGTCGATGCGAACCTGAAGCTGGGGTGGACCAATATCGTCGGTGTGCAGTATGACAAGATCGCCCAAAGCCTGATCAAGGAGAACATCGTCAAGATCACCTACATCGAAGGCGGCGGAGGCAAGGAATTCGGTCGCGCGCTGCTCGAATCGACCAAGACGCTGTTCGAGGCCATCAACGCGCAGATCACCGCCGGCGAGGGGCTGTTCAAGTTCGAGCCTAATCCGAAGCCTCAGGAGCCCGCACCGGGCAAGGATTCACTCGGCGGAGAACTGCTGCCCTGGTCGATGAACATCAACATGTCCTTCGGGCGCGAAACCTTCAAACAGGCAATCAAGTTCGACCAGACCATCACCTTCGAGGGCAATACGCTCGTCGCACTCAACGGCAACATGGCACTTGCGCTGCCTTGCAACGCCAAGACCATCAAGAGCTTCTACGATCTCCAACTCAAGGAGTTCGGCTGCATCACGGCCGAAAAGAGCGACGGACTCCAGACACGCATTCGCAAGGAAGTCGCGGCCAAGGACGCCAAGGTCAAGGAATACTTCAAGCGGGTCGAGGACGGCACATGGACGCCGGCCACCATGGCCGCCATGCTCGACATCCTGAACCAGACCAACCTGACGGAAAGCGCCTCGGCGAAAGTCTCGTCGGACGGCGTGGTGGTGCTGACACGACTGTCGGTGGACGAAGCGGCGGCTGAACTCGACGCCATGGCACAAGCCTTGCAAGACCGGCAGACCCCACCGTTCACCCAGGTGGCCAGAACAGGCAAGGTCGGCAAGGTCTTCCCGCCCGACACACGCAAGCGCATCACCAATACCAAGGCCGTGCCCTGGAACGCGATCGGTGAGCTGGTCGTCACCTTCCCTGACGGCGTAACACTGAGCGGCACCGGCACCTTGCTCGATAAGCGTCACGTGGTGACGGCAGCGCATGTCCTGCATGACGAAAATCACGGCAAGGCAGTTTCGGCACGCTTCTATCCGGCCCGCAACGGCGCGGTCGATCCCTTCGGCAGCTATGCCATGAAGCGCTTTTTCATCGACGATGAATACCTCCAAAACAGCGCCTTTCCCGACTACGACTACTGTCTCGTCGTACTTGAGGAAAACGTGACGCACGAGTTCGCCACGTTCCTTCTTCGCAATGCCGGCGACACGGACCTCGAGAAACTGCAGGTCCAGATCGCCGGCTACCCGGACGACAAACCCATCGGCACGCTTTGGGAAGATAAAGGCAAGCTGACCGAGGTCAAGTCGCGCAGCCTGCAATACCGGATCTCGACGAAACACGGCGAAAGCGGCAGTGCCGTCGCCAACAAAGGCCAGGAGTCGTGGGATATCGTCGGCATTCACTGTCAGTCTTCCGATGAAGCGAACGTCGCGTGCCGCGTTACCGATCGTGTGATCGACAATGTGCTGAGGTGGCGCAATATCGAGCAGGTCCCTGCCGAGCAGGCCGATTGCGGTTGCAAGGTCTGATCGGATCGGCGACGCGGGCTGCTCGCGTCGCCGAATCATGACGACGCTTCGTCGCGCGAGCGATGCTCGATCAAACGCGTGCGGAGACTCACATCCCCTCCCCGCCACCCGCCTCCGAAGGCGCCGCGAAGTAGCGCAGGATGCGCGCCTTCTCGTCCGAGGACACCACGCCGGGCGTCGACGCCGCGCGCGCATCGGCGTGCGTCGCGACCGGCCCCGACGCGGCCACCGCCGCGATCGCGCCACTCTCACCACCGGCGCGCTGCGCCATCAGCGGAATCGCACCCTGCGCATCGAGCGCCGCCACGAAACCCTGGCCCGGCAGGAAGGCCTTGTCATAAGGCTCGTCGTCGATCAGCGCGATGTCCTCGGGCGGCGCCTCGATCGATTCCGGCACGCCCGCCAGCGCATGCCCCATGAACTCGATCCAGACCGGCAGCGCATTGCGCGCGCCGTATTCGCGCGGCCCCATCGAGGCCGGCGTATCGAAGCCCATCCACACCACGGTCGCCAGTTGCCGCTGGTAGCCGGCGAACCAGCCGTCGCGATAGTTGTTGGTGGTGCCGGTCTTGCCGGCCAGGTCGCCGCGCTTGAGCGCATTGGTGGCCGCGCCCGTGCCGTGCATCGCCGCGCGCCGCAGCATGTCGGTCATCAGGTAGCTGTTGGCGGCGCTGATCACGCGCGGCGCGCCGGCACCGGCACGCGCCGGCGCCGCCTCGAACAGCACCTGCCCCGCGCCGTCCTGGATTTTCGCGATCAGGTAGGGCTGCACGCGGAAGCCGCCGTTCGCGAAGCTCGCGTAGCCGGTCGCCATCTGCAGCGGCGTGACCGCGCCCGCACCCAGCGCCATCGGCAGGTTCGGCACGATCAGGTCGGAGCGCAGCCCGAAGGCACGCACGATGTAGTCCTTGGCATAGGCCGGCTCGATCGCGCGCAGCACGCGCACCGCGACCAGGTTCTTCGAGCGCGCCAGGCCCTCGCGCAACGCGATCGGCCCGAGCAGCGCGCCGCTCTCGCGCGGCCGCCAGACCGGGCCGCCCGGGTAGCTGGCGGGGATCTCCAGCGGCAGGTCGTCGATCACGCTGGCGGGCGCGAAGCCCTTGGCCAGCGCCGCCGAATAGATGAAGGGCTTGAAACTCGAGCCGGGCTGCCGCCAGGCCTGGGTGACGTGGTTGAGCTGGCTCGGCGTGTAGCCGTTGCCGCCGACCAGCGCGCGGATCGCGCCGTCGTCGGGCGAGATCGCGACCAGCGCCGCCTGCACCGCCGGCAACTGGCGCAGCACCCAGCGGCCATCGCCATCACCATCGCGCGCGATGCGCACGATCGCGCCGGGCTTCAGCGACGAAGGCAAAACCACGCGCCGCCCGGCGCCGGACGACAGCACCGCCAGCGCGCGCCCCGACAACGCCACGCGCTCGCCGTCGGCGCGCATCAGGTCGAGACCGCCGGCGCCGGCGCCGATCACCACCGCGCTGGCCATGCCGCCGACTTCGGGTCGCTGCTTCAGCGCCTGCGCCGCCGCTTCGGACAACTTTCCATCGACCAGCACCGGCGCGGCCACGCTGGCCTCCGGCCCGGCGTAACCATGGCGCTGCTGATACGCCTCGGCGCCGTGCCTGACCGCCTCGAAGGCGGCGCGCTGCTCGCCCAGCGCCACCGTGGTGGTGACCCGGAAGCCCGATTCGTAGGCCGCCTCGCCGTAACGCTCGACCATCATCTGCCGCACCAGCTCGCTGACCGAGCCGGCCGGCACCGAATCGCGGCGCGGCTCGGGCCGTTGGTACGGCGGCTCGTCGAGCGCCGCGCGATACTCGGCCGGGCTCAGGTAGCCCACCTCGCGCATGCGCGCCAGCACGTAACGCTGGCGTGCCCGCGCCCGCTCGGGATCGCTGATCGGGTTGTAGGCCGAAGGCGCCTTCGGCAGGCCCGCGAGCATGGCCGCCTGCGCGACCGTCAGTTCGCCCAGGTCGCGCCCGTAATAGGTACGCGCCGCCGCCCCGAAGCCGTAGGAACGCTCGCCCAGGTAGATCTGGTTCATGTAGAGCTGCAGGATGCGGTCCTTGGGCAGGCTGCGTTCGAGCTTGATGGCGAGCAGCACCTCGTAGAGCTTGCGCGCGAAGGTCTTGTGGCGCGACAGGAAGAAGTTGCGCGCCAGCTGCATGGTGATGGTGCTGCCACCTTGCGCCTTGCCGCCGCGCAGCGCGTCGACGAACACCGCGCGCAGCAGGCCGCCCGCGTCGACGCCGGGATGCGCGTAGAAACTCGCGTCCTCGGCCGCCAGCAGGGCCTGCCTCGCGCGCAGCGGGATCGCCCCCGCCTCCAGCGGAATGCGGCGCTCGATGCCGTATTCGGCCAGCAGTTCGCCATCCGAGGAGAAGATCCGCAGCGGCTCGGCGGGCTGGTAGTCGCCGAGCGCGGAGACCGGCGGCAGCGACGGGTAGACCACCCATGCGAGGTAGGCCAGCGTCGAGGCGCCGGCCACCACGCCGGCGCAGACCAGGCCGACCAGCGCCGTGCGCAGGCGGCGCCAGCCGCCGCGTCGGCGCGGCGCGCGATCGCCGCCGGGTTGCCCGGGCGGTTCGGAGGAAGGAGCTGTCGATGGATCGGGCTTGCGAAGGAACATGGGATGGGCGCGGCTGGCGATCGGGCGCGACGGGCTGGGCCGCGCGCCGGATCGTGATGAGGAATCCGTAGCGATCGGGGATCGGCAACGGCCGGAAGCGGGATCGACGCGACGAGGTCGATGCGAAGGGCGGCGGGTGCATGACGACCCGCGCCGGAACACACGCGGCGCGTCGGCCGTGCCGCGCGCGCCGGGCACCGGCGCGCCGCATGAAGTCGCGTCGACGCGCCAGGGCAGATTCTGTCGGCGCGTCGCGCGGGGCTCAAGCGAGGATTTCTTCTCGCCGCATTAGCCCGGTTAATGAAGCCGGCCCTGGAGCAGGCCGGCCGGGGCTCAGGCCTGGCCGCGCGCCTCCTCGAAGATGCCGCGGTAGGCATACAGCGCCGGCGCGCCGCCCGTCATCAGGAACAGCAGCTTGTCGCCGCGCCGGAAGCGTCCCGCCCCGATGTCGGCCAGCAGCCCGGCGAAGGCCTTGCCGCTGTAGACGGGGTCGAGCAGCAGCCCCTGGCTGCGCGCCATCAGGCGCACGGCCGCCAGCATGCCCTCGGTGGGAATGCCGTAACCCTCGCCGCGATGCGCGCCCTCCACGCCGATCGTGCCGGCCGGCGGCGGCGCGATGCCGAGCAGCGCGCAGGCTTCGTCGACCAGCTTCACGGTCATCGCGGCGGCCTCGTCGGCCGGCGCCAGCACGCCGTAGGCGCGCACCAGGCCAGGGTCGCGGCCCAGCGCGTGGAAGCCGGCCACCAGCCCCGCATGCGTGCCGGCGCTGCCGTTCGGGCAGGCCACGCAGGCGAACTCGATGCCGAGCTCGCGCGCCTGCGCGTCGATCTCGGCGGCGCAGGCGGCATAACCGAGCGCGCCCAGGCCGGTGGAGCCGCCCGAGGGAATCACCAGCACCTTGCGGCCGGCGCGGCGCAATTCCTCGGCGCGCGCCTGGGCCAGATCGAGCGCCGACGTGCCCGCCGGCGCGACCTGGACGGTCGCGCCGAACAGCTCGTCGAGCAGCACGTTGCCGTTGCGCTCGTAGTCGACGCCCTCGCGGGGCACCATGCGCGCCAGCACCAGTTCGCAACGCAGCCCGGCCAGCGCCGCGGCCGCCGCGGTCTGCCGCGCGTGATTCGACTGGATCCCGCCGACCGTGATCAGCGTGTCGACGCCCTCGGCCAGCGCCTGCCCCAGGTGCAGTTCGAGCTTGCGCAGCTTGTTGCCGCCGCCGCCGAGCGCGACGTGGTCGTCGCGCTTCGCATAAAGCTGCACGCCGTTCAGGCGCTCGCCGAGTTCGGCTTCCAGCCGCGTGAGCCGCTGGATCGGCGTGACGGCGTCGAGCAGCGCGAAGCGCGGGAAGCGGGTGCCCTTGATTTCGATGGTGTCCATGACCATTCCTCCTTGGCCGGGCATTCTGCGCGCGCGAGGCCGGCCCGACAAACGAGCATTTCTACCCGAAACATTAGCCACACTAATGGAAACGAGGCTTGGCGATATCCGCCGAGACGGCTCGTGCAAGCCCGGGAAGGCGCCGGCGGAAAGCCGCAGCGCCCGGGCCACGCATTAATCCTCGTCGTGCGTATCCTCTTCCTCGCGGCTCAGCGTCAGCCCCGCCGCCGGCAGCGGCAAGGCGGTGCGGTAGCGCACCTGCTTGAGCGCGAAGCTCGAGCGGATGTTCGACACACCCGGGATGGTGGTCAGCTGGTCCATGATGAAGCGCTCCAGCCCGTGCATGCTCGGCACCAGCACGCGCAGCAGGTAATCGGCGTCGCCCGACATCAGGTAGCACTCCATCACCTCGGGCCGCTTGTCGATGGCCGCCTCGAAGCGGCGCAGCGCGTCCTCCTGCTGCTTCTCCAGGCTGACCTGGATGAACACGTTGATCTTCAGGCCCAGCGGATCGGGATCGAGCAGGGTCACCTGCTGCTTGATCAGCCCGAGCTTCTCCAGCGCCTTGACGCGGTTGAAGCAGGGCGTGGGCGACAGGTTCACCGCGCGCGCCAGTTCGGCGTTGGTGATGCGCGCGTTCTGCTGCAGTTGGTTGAGGATCGCGATGTCGGTGCGGTCGAGCCGGGTCGAGTCACTGGGCATGAATGTAACAATTCCGGAAAAGGCGGGATCGGCGGAATATTTATACTGATTCCCGGCCGAAACGCAATGCAATTCAGACACACATTCCGCAACGGGCTCAGTACGCTAGTCGAATCGCCGCTGCTTCCGAACCCGCGGCCCCACCTGCTTTCTCCTGCCCGGAGCCGCATCATGACCGACCTGTCGAACGGCGTGCCGTCGATCCTCGCCCTGCCCCTCGACCCGATCGACGAGGACCCCGGCGAAACCGGGGAATGGCTGGCCGCGCTCGACGGCGTGGTCGAGCACGCCGGCCCCGAGCGCGCGCGCTACCTGCTCGACCAGCTCGCCCTGCACGCCTCGTCGCAAGGGCTGGCCACCGGGCGCGTGCGCGCCACGCCCTATGCCAACAGCATCGCGCTCGACGCCCAGCCGCCCTACCCGGGCGACCTGGAGATCGAGGCCCGGCTGGCCGCCGCGCTGCGCTGGAACGCGCTGGCCATGGTGGTGCGCGCCAACCGCGCCTATGGCGAGCTGGGCGGCCATATCGCCAGCTACGCCTCGGCCGCCGACCTGTTCGAGGTCGGCTTCAACCACTTCTTCCGCGCCGCCGACGGCGAGCGCGACGCCGACCTGGTCTATTTCCAGCCGCATTCGGCGCCGGGCGTGTATGCACGCGCCTACCTGGAGGGCTTCCTGGAGGAAGCGCATCTCGACCACTACCGCCGCGAGATCGCCGGGCCCGGGCTCTGTTCCTATCCGCATCCGTGGTTGATGCCCGACTTCTGGCAGTTCCCCACCGGCTCGATGGGGATCGGGCCGATCAACTCGATCTACCAGGCGCGCTTCATGCGCTACCTCGAGCATCGCAAGCTGCTCGGCACGGCGGGACGCACCGTGTGGGGCTTCTTCGGCGACGGCGAGATGGACGAGCCCGAATCGATCGGCGCGCTGTCGCTGGCCGCTCGCGAGCAGCTCGACAACCTGGTGTTCGTGATCAACTGCAACCTGCAGCGCCTGGACGGCCCGGTGCGCGGCAACGGCCGCGTGGTGGACGAGCTGGAGACGCTGTTCGCCGGCGCCGGCTGGAACGTGATCAAGGTGCTGTGGGGCTCGGACTGGGACGCGCTGTTCGCGCGCGATCGCGACGGCGCCCTGCTGCGCGCCTTCGCCAACACCGTGGACGGCCAGTTCCAGACCTTCTCGGCCAACGACGGCGCCTACAACCGCGAGCACTTCTTCCAGCAGAACCCGCAACTGGCCGCGCTGGCGGCCCACCTCAGCAACGACGACATCGACCGCCTGCGCCGCGGCGGCCACGACGTGCGCAAGCTGCACGCGGCCTACGCCAGGGCGCTCGCGCATCGCGGCCAGCCCACCGTGATCCTGGCCAAGACCATGAAGGGTTTCGGCATGGGCGCGATCGGCCAGGGCCGCATGACCACGCACCAGCAGAAGAAGCTCGACCTGGACGACCTGAAGGCCTTCCGCGACCGCTTCGCGCTGCCGCTCAGCGATGCCGAGGTGGCCGAGGTGAAGTTCTACCGCCCGGCCGCCGACAGCCCCGAGATGCGCTACCTGCACGCGCGCCGCCAGGCGCTCGGCGGTTACCTGCCGCGCCGCCGCCGCGCCGCGAGCCGGCCGCTGGCGGTGCCGCCGATGGCCGGCTGGGGGCAGTTCGCGCTGGAGGCCGAGGGCAAGGAGATGTCGACCACCATGGCGATCGTGCGCATGCTGGGCGGCCTGCTCAAGGCGCCGGAGATCGGCGAGCGGATCGTGCCGGTGGTGGCCGACGAGGCACGCACCTTCGGCATGGCCAACCTGTTCCGCCAGGTCGGCATCTATTCGCCGCTGGGGCAACGCTACGAGCCCGAGGACCTCGGCTCGATGCTCTACTACCGCGAATCGACCAGCGGGCAGATCCTCGAGGAAGGCATCTCCGAGGCCGGCGCGATCTCCTCGTGGATCGCCGCCGCCACCTCGTACAGCGTGCACGACCTGCCGATGCTGCCGTTCTACATCTACTACTCGATGTTCGGCTTCCAGCGCGTCGGCGACCTGATCTGGGCCGCCGCCGACCAGCGCGCCCGCGGCTTCCTGATCGGCGCCACCTCGGGCAAGACCACGCTCGGCGGCGAGGGCCTGCAGCACCAGGACGGCACCAGCCACCTGGCCGCCTCGGCGATCCCGAATTGCCGTGCCTGGGACCCGGCCTTTGCCTACGAGGTGGCGGTGATCGTCGAGCACGGCATGCGCGAGATGGGCGAGCAGCAGCGCGACGTGTTCCATTACCTGACCGTGACCAACGAGAACTACGCCCAGCCCTCGATGCCGGCCGGCGAGGCGGTGCGCGAGGGCATCCTGCGCGGCATCTATTCGTTGCATCCGCAACGGCATGGCTCGGCGCGGGTGCAGTTGCTGGGTGCCGGCGCGATCATGACCGAGGTGCTGGCCGCGGCCGCGATGCTGCAGGACGACTGGGGGATCGAGGCGCAGGTGTGGAGCGTGACCAGCTTCACCGAGCTGCATCGCGACGCGATCGCGATCGAGCGCGCGCAGCGGCTTGGGGCAGAAATGGATGCGGATGTGGATGCGCTGGCGGCACCGGCGGTGCGCCGTGCGCTGCAAGGCGCGCAAGGGCCGGTGATCGCCGCGACCGACTACGCCCGCGCCCTGCCCGAGCTGATCCGCGCCTGGGTGCCGGCGCCGTATGTGACGCTCGGCACCGACGGCTTCGGGCGCAGCGACACGCGCCAGGCGCTGCGCGAGTTCTTCGAGGTGGATCGCGCCTCGATCGTGCTGGCGGCGCTGCACGCGCTGGCCGAACAGGGCGAAGTGGAGCGCGAGACGGTGCGCGCGGCGCGTGCGCGTTACGGCAAGCAGGCGGGTCGCGCGGCTTCGTGGCAGGTGTAGATGGAAAGCGCAGCGGCTCGCTGCGCGGCCTCACATGCGCATCTGCGTCTTGAACATCAGCGTGATGCGCATCGTCGGGCAGGCGCGCGACACGCCGCGCGCGACGTGGTAGAGAAAGCCCGGAAACACCAGCAGCCGGTTCGGCTTCGGGTAGACCGCCGCGAGGATGTCGCTGCGGTCCTTGTTGAACAGGATCGTCTCGCCGCCCCAGTCAGGGTCCCAGTGCTGGTGCGGGTAATACACGGCGGTGCAGGCGCCGATCGCCAGCGAATCGGTGTGCACCGAACCGTCGGTGCCGTAGGGCAGGCCATTCGCGTAGCAGCTCTGCAGCGCGTGACCCCGTAGATAGCCGCGCGCGATCCGCTGCCAGCAGGCATCCAGCAGCGGCTCGCGCGCGGCCAGTTCCTCGCTCGCGTCGTGGCGCCCGTCCAGCCGCGCCGGATCCTGCGAGCCGGCGAAATGGCGATTCCAGAACGCCTGCGCGCCGGCGCCGTTGTGCGAACGCCAGCCGTGCTGCCAGGTGCCTTGCGCGAGCAGGCGGTGAATCGCGGCCTGCTCGTCGCCGGGCAGCAGGTCGTCGATGATCGTGATGTCCTGCCAGGCGCCGCTCGCGCCCGGCCGCGTGTCGAGAGTCATCGCCACTCCGTCGATGATGGGAAAGCGGACGCCCGAAGGCGTCCGCGGCTTCATGGGTTCGCCCGAGGCGAATCCGCGATCAGAACTTCCAGCCCAGGCTGCCCCGCACCGCGTGATCGGCCTGGCGGCTGGCCAGCGAGCCCGAGTAACCGAGGCTGGCGCGGCCGGCCTTGCCGAACGTGAAACCGGCATCCACGCTCAGCACCGCCGCATCCTTCGCCACCGGTACGCTGGCGACCGTGAAGCCGTCGCTGCCCGAGGCGAAGGCGAGTGTCGCCACCGGTCGGCCGCTCGTCAAGGCATGCTGCCAGCCCACGCTGCCCTGCAGCGTCAGTTGCATCGACGAACCCAGCGCGAACTGCGTGGTGCCGCGCAAGCCCAGCGTCGAGAACGACACGTCGTTGTTGTCCTCCTGCACCCGCAAGGCCGCCGCGCCGCCCGACTCGGTCGCGCCGTGGTTGCTCAGGTGAACGTAGGCGAGCCGGCCGAAGGGTTCGAGCTCGAGCGCCGAGCCCAGGCCGAGCCGGTAGGCCGCCTCGCCGAACACCTGGCTCGTCTCCGCATTCAGCGTGCCGGTTTCCGACTCGGCGGCGGTGCCATAGCGAACCGACCGATCGACGCCGCCGCGATGCCATGCGTGCACCGCTCCCGCGCGCAGCCCGAGCGCGCCCGGTTGCCATGCCGCATAGGCGCCGAGATGGAAGCTGTCGAACGAGGCCGAGGACGGCTGGTCGCGCAGGCTGATGCCGCTGTGCGTGTAGCCGGCGATGCCGCCCACCCGCAGCGCATCGCGCACGGCCGCGTCCGCGCCCGCCAGGAAGCCGCCTGTCGAGCTGGTGTAGCCGTTCACGCCGTCGCCGCGCGCGCTACCCCAGGAGCCCAGCAGCCGGGCCCAGACGCCGGGCCGCGCGGCCGCCGCGTCGCCGCTGCCGGCATTGCCACCGCCGGTACCGGCCAGCCGATCGAGCACGGCATCGCGCACCTGCCGGCTTTCGTTGATCAGCGTGGCGTAGGCGGCCGGGTAGATCTCGCCGGTCAACTGCGAAAGCGTGGCTTGCGGCGCCTGCGCGGCGGTCGCGAACAGCACGCTGTTGTAGACCGCGCTGCCCGGATCGACGGTTTCCAGCGCGTTCGCCACGCTGCGCTCGTTGTCGGTGTTCGCGACGCTGGCGAAGCGCGCGGCGTTGCGATTCACGCTCAGGCTGATGCTGGTCGGCCCATAGGCCAGCGACGGCGACACGAACAGATAGGCACCGGGCGAAGCGAACTGCCCATCGACGCCGCCCGCCGCATTCAGGATCACGAAGCTGCGCCCCAGCACCGAGCGCGACTGCTCCCCGCTCAGCGGCGGCGGCGTGTTCTCGAGCGCCAGGCTCAGCGCCCCGCCCGCCAGGCTGGCCTTGCCGCCCACGTCGATCCGGTCGCTCGCGCCGCTCGGCGACAACTCCACCGCGTAGGTCGAGCCGCTCGCCAGGCTCAGGTCGCCCGCCACCGACAAGCTACCGACCGAGTGCCCCGGCGCCACCGTGCCGCCGGCCGTCGCGTTCAGCGAGCGCATCGCGCCATTGCCGTTCACCAGGCCACCGTTGCCGACCGTGACGTCGCCGCTGCTGCCGTCGAGCGAGGCGCGCCCGCCGTCCACCGCCACGTCGCCGGTGCGGCCCGTGATCGCCGCCACGCCGAGCGCCTGCACGCTCACCTTGCCGCTGTTGCCGCCCAGCGAGGCGAAGCCGTTGGCGAGCCGCACCTCGCCGGTGCTGCCGGTGCCGGTCACCGCCGCGGTGCCGCCCTGGTCGATCGCGAGCGCCGCGCTGGTGCCGGCGATGGTCGCCAGCCCGCCGTTCACCGCGATGTCGGCCGCGCGGCCGTTCACGGTGAGCCGCCCGGCGGCGTTGACCACCGCGCCCGAGGCGATCGAGCCGTCGATCCGCAACTCGCCGCCGTCGACCGTGGTCAACCCGCGATAGGTATTCGCGCCCGCCAGCGTGAGCGTGCCGGCGCCCGACTTCACCAGGCTGCCCTGGTATTCGCGCGCCTGGCGGGCGGCCTCGCGCGCCGCGCCGGTCGCGTAGTCGACCTTGTCGCCGTCGCTCGCCCCCGCCGGCAGGCCCTGCTGCCAGCCCCTGGACTGCAGCGTGTCGAGCCAGGCGCGATGCTCGGCGTCGTCCTCGATCTTGCGCGCCGCCAGCGCGACATCGGAGATGTCGTTCGACCAGACGTCGGCGGTGCCCGCAGGCAGCGCCGCGCGGAAGGTGCCGAGCAACTGCCCCGGCCCGTTCATGGCCTTCTTCAGGTCGACCAGGCCCCAGCCGCCGAACCCGTTCGGCACGCCGCTGCTGCCCGGCTTCGCGGGATGGACCGCCTGGAACAGGCTGTTGTTGCTGGTGTAGTCTGGCCGGCTCGGGTCCGGCTCCATGTTCTGCGCGGTGGTGAACATCACCGACAGCGCCTGCTCGCTGCTCATGTAGGGAAACCGCTCCATGATCAGCGCGAGCGCGGCCGACGCGTGCGGCGCGGCCGCCGAGGTGCCGTTGAAGTTCGCGTAGGTCGCGCCGGTGGGCGCCGCCGAGGTGCCGGAATACGAGGTGGACGGCACGCCGGTCGGCGCCATCACGCACCACCATTTCGCGATCCCGCACTTGTTGTAGACCTGGCCGACCTGCTCGTCGTAGCCGGTGGTGGTCATCCAGTGCCCTTCCAGCTCCGGATGGAAATAGGCATAGGAGCCGCGCAGGCTGGCGTTGTCGTAGCCGGTGTTGCCCGAGCTGAAGTTGTTGATCACGCCCTCGCGCGACACCTTCGCGGCCGCGTCGAGCCAGGTGCCCTGCCCGGTGCGCGTGCGCACCGCCTCGTGCAGCTTGTAGGCATCGGTCAGCCTGGCGAGCGTGCTGTAGTTCTCGTCGCTCGGCTGCGAGCCCCAGCTGTTGCTGATGATGCGCACGCCCTTGGCTGCGATCGCATCGTAGACATCGGAGAAATACTTCGCGTCCGAGCCGGGGAATTTCGGATCGGATACGCCGAACAGGAAGCCGTCGGTGGCATTGGTATTGCCTTCGTAGACCGTCGCGTCGGGCGCCACGCCATGCATGCCGGTGCCGTCGCGCGCACCCGCGATCACGCCGCTGACCAGCGTGCCGTGATTGTTGTTGTTCGGATTCAGCACGCCCGGGATGCCGTCCGAAGCAACCGGAATGTAGCGGTTGGGGGATAGTTCGGGATGCTGCGCGTAATAACCGGAATCGAGCACGCCGATCGCGATGTTCCTGCCGGTGAAGCCGGCCGCGTAGGCGTATTCGGCGTGCATCGCGCCGAGCCCCCATTCCCTGGCGAATTCCGGCGTGCGCCAACTGGCGGGGTCGCCGAGCCTGCCGGGCTCCTGGTAGGGTGCCGTCTGCGCTGCCACCGGCCGCGGAATCACCGCGGCGGCGATCAGCAGTTGAAACAGCAGCAGCGATGCGCGGCCGGGTGCGCCGGCGCGATTCTCATGCGTGGCCACGGCTGCCCTCCACGCGGATCGTTCCTCGATTTCCAGCGAGATCCATTGCCTTTTCTCCATTCATTGGTTTTCTGGTGCCCTGCCCCACGTCGTTCGATCGCGTCGAACGCGCCCGACATCGAGCCCTGGCCGCCGGCGACAGGCGAGCACGGCCCCGCCCTGCATTCGGCCTCGCTGGTTTCATTCAGGCGCTTTGATCAAAAACGGGAGATGGATCCGGCATCGTCCATCCATGCCGGCGAAGATCGGTCATGCCGGGTCGGTACACGCGGCCGGCATGGCCGTGGTCTTGAAAGGGCCGGCATCTCCATGCCGGCCGATCAGGGATATCAGCCCCGCTGCATGCCTGCCTCAGGGCTGGACGGCTCGGCTCAGGAATTGCCCCCGGCCTTCGCCGCGTTGCGCATCCGCATGACGCGCTGCGGGCTGCGTTGCGACATGAAGTCGAGCACGTCGTTCAGGCGGACATAACCGCTTCCGGCGCGGTCGATCTCGGAGAAATGGTCGCTGACCAGGCCCCAGCCCGCCGCCTTGGCCTGCTGCTTCGACAGCGTGCCGTTCGCGTCGCCGCCGTTGGCCGCCGTGAAGCGTTCGGTGACCTGGCGATCCACGTCGGCCGTGACCGAACGCTCCGATTGCTTTTCCGGCTGCGCCCAGCCGCCCGGCGGCGGCGGGGGCTTGGGCAGGTCGTCGTAGCCGTTAGCCATGGCGACGTTGGCCAGGGCGAAGCCGCCGGCAAGGGCCGCAACCATCAGTTTCATGATTTTCATGCTTGTCCTCGCTCATGCCTTACATCAGGGAACCATCGGCCGCCTGCGCCGACGATTGGTAGTACGCATCGATCGCCTGCTTCAGCGGCGCGCGCGACTGCTCGGTGTTGTAGATCATGTGGCCGCCCTCGAACCATTTGACGGGCACCCGGTCCGCAAGGTTCACGCCTTCCAGGTCCAGCTCGGTCTGGAAGCCCGGCGTGGCGATGTCCTCGTAGCCGTGCAGGATCAGCAGCTTGGCATCCGGGTTGGCGGTCAGCACGGCCTGGATGTCGGTGATGCTCTGCGGCAGGGTATTGGCCGGCAGGCCCGCCCGCGCCCATTTCCAGATCCCGATCGTGTCGTTGTTGAGCGGCTGGTACGCCGACTTGCTCTGGTAGTTCACGAAGTCCGGGAAATAGGTCTTGAGCTGGTTCAGGAAGGCCACGTTGATGTAGTCGTCCGCCGCGAAGCTGTTGCCGTTCGGCACCTTCATGCGCGCGTCGTAGCGGCCCAGTTGATACCCCGGCACCAGCGCCGTGCGGAACGATGGCGGCGTGTAGTTGAAGCTGCTCTTCCAGGTCGAGGCGGAAATGCCGGTGTAGCTGGACAACTGGTTCAGCACCGCCTGCCCTTGCGAGCTGGCCGCGAAGGCGTTCCAGGTCGATTTCGGCCGGCCGTTGGTGAAATAGGTCCGGTAGGTGTTCTGGAAGGTGGTGCGCGCCACCGTGCGCAGTTCGGCCAGGTACTCCGCCTGGCTGCGCGTGCCGCGCTGCGTTGACTTCTTGAAGTAGTCGGCCGCCATCGCGTAGGACGGGATGTAGCCCTCGCAGGTGACCGAGCCGTCCTCCATGTCGCAATTCGAGTTGTAGTCGACCAGGGGCGAATTGAGGATGAAGCCCGCCAGCACCTTGGCCGGCTTGCCGGTCGGGTCGGGCACGTAGCCGCTGGTGCCGGCCTGCTCCAGCAGGTTGGCGACGATCGGCGTGCGAATCCCGCCGTAGGATTCGCCATACAGGTACTTCGGCGAGCTCTGGCGGTTGAACTTGTTGGTATAGCTGACGATGAAGTCGGCCACCACCTGCGCGTCGGCGTCGGTGCCCCACAGATCGCGGTTCTGCAGCGGCGAGATGGCCGTGGACAGGCCCGTGCCCGGCGGATCGACGAACACGATGTCGGATTCGTCGAGCAGCGAGATCGCATTGTCCTCGAACGGGAAGCTGGACGGCTGCACCGTGTCGTTGGCCATGTTGGGCGCATCCGACTTCAGGCGCTTCGGACCCCACGAGCCCATGTGCAGCCAGATCGAGGCGGAACCCGGGCCGCCGTTCCAGAGGAAGGTGACCGGGCGGTTTTCCTTGCCCAGCCCGTCGCGCGTGTACGAGGTATAGAAGATCGCCGCCTCGGCCGTCTTGCCCTGGGCATTGGTCTTGTAGGCCACCAGGTGGCCGGCGCGCGCCGTGTAGGGCACGGTCTTGCCGTTGATCGCGATGGTGTGGCGCTTGACCGAGGTGTCCTCGTTGATCGAGGCCAGCTTGATCGTGCCGCTGCGCGTGGTGGTGTAGGTGTTCGGGTCGTTGAGCACCTTGTCGGCCGGCGCGAGCCGGTCGAAGGCCTGCTGCTCGGTTTCGTCCGCGGCGGGCCCGGCGGCCGGGCTCGCGACGGGCGCGGCCTGGTTCGCGGCGAAGCTGCTGACGGGCGAGGACGTGTCGTCGCCGCAGGCGGCCATGGCCATGGCGGCCAGCAAGGCGCATAGCGTCCAGGCGGGGGTTCTTCCAGTCATGAAGACTCTCCTGTTGATACTCTGCAAATCGATGTTATTGGGCTGGTTGATTCGCACTGCATATCGACCCGGCGTTCACGGCGCGTCTCGGAACGACGCCGGGTCAATTCCTGGCACGACGCCGGCCGCGCCCGGCGCGGCGGCGTCGTGCCGTCATCTCGTCGGCTTCATTGCGCACGCATCACGGCGGCCACGCGCGCCTGCGGCACGATCGGCATCTGCAGCGTGGTGTGCGCCAGGTCCAGCGTGACCTGCGCCGTGCCCTGGTAGCCCTGCAGCTTGAGCTTCACCTTGCTGCCGGGCAGCACGGTGAAGTCGCGCGGCATCAGCTCGAGCACGAAGTCGTAGTCGGTGCCGGCCGCGATGTTCTGCGGCGTCTCCAGGCCCTTGTAGAAGCGCGGATTGGCCCAGCCGTAGCTGACGTCGTGGCCGTCCACCGACAGCGTCGCCTTCACGTTGGTGACCGCCGGCGCGAAGCGCCCGCGCATCGCCACGCGGATGGTGCCCGAGTAGCGCGTGGCGTTCGCCAGCGGCCGGGTCTCGTAGCTGACGGCCGTGCTCTTGCTGAAGCCCACCGAGGGCGCCGCCGTGCCGTCCGCCGTGTCGGGCGTGAGCAGGCCGCCCGCGCGGCCGTCGCCGTGCAGGTAATAGGCGGCGTCGACCGTCTTCGGCCAGGCGTCTTCCTTGATGAACAGCTCGCCGGTGGGGATGCAGTCGCGCGGATTGTGGCCCGAGTGGCAGTGGCCGATCAGCGTGTCGCTGGTGTCGTCCTCGCCGCGGCTGATGGTGGCGCCCACGGGGATGTCGCCGGCCGGCGTCTCGCGCACGTAGGTGGGCTGCTTCTCCACGCCGTTGTTCACGCCGAACAGGTAGCGCGAATACCACATCAGGATCTGCTTCTGCCATTCCTTCTGCCAGGCCGGATCGTCGTGGTCGCGGCTGTGCAGCCAGAGCTGCACCGGCTTGCCGGCACGGCGCAGCGCGTCGTAGAGCTGCACCGAGTTCTTGGTCTTGACGTTGTTGTCGGCCTGCCCCTGCGCGATCAGCGTGGCCGCCTGGATCCGGTCGACCAGGGACACCGTGTTGCGCGCCTTCCAGAAGTCGTTGTAGGCATAGGTGCCGTCGTCCGAGGCGCTCACCGCGGCCTGGCGCGCCGGCTCGCAGATCGAGGCGCGCGCGCTCGACTGCTCCTGCTGCATGTAGCTGCCGAGCGTGACGGTGTTGTCGATATCGGCGATCACGCCGTTATAGCGGAAATAGTCGTAGCCGCTGCTGATGCCCTCCACCGGCACGATGGCCTCCAGCCCCGGCACGCCGGTGGCCGCCACCATGCTCGGCAGCGTGCCGCCGTAGGAGATGCCCTCCATCGCCACGTGGCCGGTCGACCAGCTCGCCGTCACCGGCTTGCCCTGCGCGTCGGTGCCGGGCGCGGTGGCGTCGCCGGTCAGCCAGCGCACCACGCTGGCCATCGCCTCGCGCTCGGTGCGGTCCATCACCGACCAGCAGCCGTCCGACAGGTTGGTGCCGATCGAGTCGGCATAGATCACCGTGAAGCCCATGCGCAGGTACTCGGCCTCGCCGAGGAAGGGCGCGCGCGTCTGGGTGGCGTAGGTCGGATCGGCGTAGTACACCGAGGGCCGCACGATCACCGGCGTCTTGAGCCCCTCGGCCACCTCGGCCGGCTGCACGATGCGGATCGCGATGCGGTCGGGCTTGCCGTCCTGGTCGGTGTCGAACGGCGTCTGCACCATCACGCTCTGCTTGAGCGGCGCGCGCATCGACAGCCAGGGCAGGATCATGCCGTCGTTGACGCTCGGCCCGTTGTGCCCGGGATACAGCGTGGCGAGCTTCGGATACGGCAGCCCGGTGGGCGAGCTGGCGAACTGCTCGCCCACCTCGGGCAGCGGCTGCGGCGGCGCGAACGGCGCCGGCTCGGGCGCCGTGGTGGCCGTGCTCAAGGGCGTGACCTGCCGCGCGGCCGAAGGCGAGACGCCATCGTCGCCGCCGCATGCCGTCAAGCCGATCGCGGCCGCCATCAACAGCATCGGCAAGCGCGCGCCATGGCGGACCTTGCCCGCCCCCTCTCGATGATTGTCTTTATTCACTCTCAGTGCTCCGGCCCATGTTCTTATCTGTTGTACTAATCGTTTAACATTTCACACATGTAACGCGAGGAAATAATTTGTAATGTAGCAAAAAACAAAAATCAATCTTTTTGCAATCTGATACGTAAAAAAGATTCCGCCGACTCGGGCGGGAAGCTTACAGGCGGGGCCGCACAGCTCAATCGAGAGGAATGATTCGGTCCGGACAACAATACAAGGACATAACAAAATGTCGATTGACAATCGAATCGAATCAGGAAATTGGCGCTGCGCAAGTGCAGCAAATATTTGAACGAATCGGTGAAAATGCATTACGCCGAAGCCGGCGCGGAAGGCCGAGCGGATTCGTGGGAGGACAACGCGAAGGGCGCGCCATCCGCGATGGTGCGCCCGATGGTGCGATAGCGACGAACGCTTCGCTCAGTGAGCGTCGACGAACGCGAGGATGTGCCGTGCCACTTCGCCCGGTGCCTCGCGTTGCGGAAAATGGCCAACGCCGTCGAGCAGCTCGCGTCGATAGGCCGAGGTGAAGAAGCGTTCCTTGCCGGCCGAACTGGCGGGATGGTTGCAGGTGTCGATCGCGCCGTGCAGCACCAGGGTCGGCACCGCCAGCACCGGCGCGGGATCGAGCAAGGCCTCGTCGGCGTCGTAGGCGGCATCGCCCGCCACGAAGCCCCAGCGATGCCGATAGGAATGCAGCACCACCTCGGCCCAGTCGGGCCCCTCGAAGGCGCTGCAGGCATCCTCGAAGGCCTCCTCCTCGTACCAATCCGAGGGCGACCAGGTATTCCACATCTGCCGCGCGAAGGCACGGCGCTGCTCGCGCACCGCCTGCTCGCCGCGCGGCGTGGCCATGAACCAGTGATACCAGTAGTTGCGCGCCTGCTCGAACGGCAGCGGCTGGCGCGGATCGTTGGTGCCATAGCCGACCGACAGCATCACCAGTTGCTCGGCCACGCCCGGCCGCAGCCCGCAGGCATTGGCCACCGCCCGCGCGCCCCAGTCGTGGCCGACCAGCAGCGGCCGCGCGAGCGACAGCGCGTCGATGAAATCGAGCAGGTCGCGGCCGAGCGCGGCCAGTTGCCCGCTGCGCGGCGTGGCCGGATCGCGAAAGCGGGTCGGCGCGAAACCCCGCAGCGCGGGCGCCAGCACGCGATAGCCGCGCGCGGCCAGCGCCGCCGCCACGCCCTCCCAGGAGCGCGCGTTGTCGGGCCAGCCGTGCACCAGGATCGCGACGCGCTCGCCTTGCGGGTTCCATTCCAGGTAGGCAATCTCGAGCGTCGCGGTGGATACCGAGGACCAGGGCTTCATGTCGCCTCCATGGGCATATCGAAAGCTCCGATGCTAGCGAGGTCGCTTGATCGATTGACGATCAATCGACGCCTATAATGCACATTTCGTGATGAATGGAGTTCGCCGTGGACACCGCTTTCGGCCCTCAATCGGCCAGCCTCGACATCGTCCTGCTGCGCACCTTCGTGGCCGTGATCGAACTGGGCGGCTTCGCGCCGGCCGCCGAGCGGCTGGCGCTGACGCCCTCGGCCGTCAGCGGCCATATCAAGCGGCTAGAAGACAGCGCCGGCGCGCGCCTGCTGGAGCGCACCACGCGCCGCGTGGCCGCCACGCCGGCCGGCGAGACCCTGCATCGCTACGCGCGCAACATCCTCGACCTGGAACGCGAGGCGCTCGCGCGGCTCAAGGGCTCGTCGATCCAGGGCCGGCTGCGGGTGGGCGCCTCGGAGGATTTCGCCGGCACCTGGCTGCCGGGCGTGCTGCAGGCCTTCCAGCGCGGTTATCCCGATGCCGCGATCGAGTTGAAAGTCGGCATCACGCCGGACCTGGTGCGCCAGCTCGCGCGCGGCCGGCTCGACATCGTGTTCGGCAAGCAATGCGGGCCGATCGATCGGGACGGCGAACTGCTTTGGGAGGAACCGCTGGTGTGGGCCTATGCCGAGCAGGCGCCCTTCTCGCCCGACACGATCGTGCCGCTGGCCGCCTTCGCGGCGCCCTGCATCTATCGCGACGCGGCCGTCACCGCGCTCGGCGAGAGCGAGCGCGAATGGCGGCTCGCCTTCGAGAGCAGCAGCATGGCCGGCTGCCTGTCCGCCGCGTTGTCGGGCTTCGCGGTGGCGCCGGTGGCGCGCAGCCAGCTGCGCCCAGGGCTGCGCGCGCTGGGCCGTCGCGAAGGCATGCCGGCGCTGCCCCAGGTGCGCTTCTACGCCTTCATCGGCAAGCGCACGCCGGCCACCCTGGCGCTGGTGCGCGCCGTGCACGAGGCCGGCAGCCCGGGCCGCTTCGCGCCGCGCAACGCGGCCTGAGCTCGCGGATCGTCAACCCGGGTTCCTTAATCCGGCTAATTCATGCAGGCCCGCGCCGCCTGACGATTCGATTACGAGTTTGCTAGAATCGCGCCCATCAAGGGATTTTCAACGATCGACCGATCTCGTCTGGCACAAACCAGGCTTATCGATCGATTAGCCACACTAATGCAAAAGATTCTCGACTCATCGATGCTGGGCGCGCTGCGCTGCTTCGCCTGCGCCGGACAACTGCTCAGCTTCACGCGCGCGGCCGACGTGCTGAGCCTCACGCAGAGCGCCGTGAGCCAGCAGATCCGCCAGCTCGAAAACCGCCTCGGCTACCCGCTGTTCGTGCGCGAACACCGCCGCCTGTCGCTCACGCGCGAGGGCACCATGCTGCTCGAGGGCGTGCGCCGCGGCTTCGACGAGATCGAGACCACCCTGGTGCGAATCGCCAGCGCCGACGATCCGGTGCGCGTGGGCTGCTGCCCCTCGTTCGCGATGCTGTGGCTGGTGCCGCGCCTGTCCGACTTCCACCTGCAGTTCTCGCGCAATCCGGTGCAGTTGAAGGCCGAGTTCACGGCGGCCGGCCTGCCCGATCACGACACCACCGGGGTCGATATCGCGATCCGCTATTCGGTCGACGATTTCAGCGACATCGAGCATGCCGATGCCCTGCTCGACGAATGGCTGCTGCCGGTGGCGACGCCCGCCTACCTGGAGCGGCATCCCTCGCTGCGCGCCGGCAAGCTCGACCGCAAGGTCGCCTTCCTGCACGACGCGGCGGCCTGGACCGGCTCCTCCGATTCGGCCGAGTGGCAGGCCTGGCTGGAAGCGGTCAAGCCGGCCTGGCTGCCGCGCATCGACGGGCCGCGCTTCAATCTCGGCAGCATGGCCTTCAACGCCGCGCTCAACCACCAGGGCGTCGCGATCGGGCGCGTGTCGATGCTGCTCGACGACCTGCGCGACGGTCGGCTGGTGCCGGTGGTGCCGGTGGCGATCCGCTCGCCGGCGCGCTACTGGATGATCCGCCGCGCCGACAGCGCGATGTCGGTCGGCTCGTTCCGCGCCTGGATCCGTCAGCAGTGCTCACACTATGCGCTGCGCCGCGCGCACGACATCGGGCAACTCGGCGTGAGCCTGGGGCAATCGCCCGAGCCCTCGCGCGCCGCCCGCTGAGCGCACCTGCGGCGCGCGAAGCGAAACCGCCGCCTCAACGCGACGAACGCCACGAACGCGACGAAACCGGCGCGCCCGGTCGCGAGGGCACGCGATCGGGCGGCACGCCGAGCACATGCAGCGCGCCCTCGGTGATCGCCGCGAACACCGGCCCGGCCACCGGCCCGCCGTAATACGAGACCTTGCGCGGCGTATCGATCATCACCGCCACCACCACGCGCGGCCTCGACATCGGCGCCATGCCGACGAACACCGCGCGATACTGCCCCGCCGCGTAACCATGCCGTCCATCGCTCTTGCGCGCGGTGCCCGTCTTCGCGCCGACGCGATAGTCGGGCAGGCGCGCCATGGTGGCGGTGCCGCCCGGCGCGACAGTCTCCTCCAGCATGGCGCGCACCCGGGCCGCGACGGCGGCCGGAATCACCGCCGCGCCCGGCCGCGCATCGCGGAGCGCCGGCGTCTCGTGCAGCAGGCTCAGGCGCGTGGCGCGCCCGTCGTTGGCCAGGATCACGTAGGCGCGCGCCAGTTGCGCGAGCGACACCGACAAGCCGTAGCCATAGGACATGGTGGCCTGCTCCACCGGCCCCCAGCGATGCGGATTGCGCAGCGTGCCCGACACCACGCCGGGAAATCCCTCGAGCGGCGCGCCGCCCAGGCCGAAGCGCCGGAAGTTGTCCCACATCGCCTGCGCGCTCAGCAGTTGCGAGATCTTCACCATGCCGATATTGCTCGACTTGGCGATCACCTGGCCGGTGTCGATCACGCCATGGTCCGAGGTATCGCGAATCCGCGCGCCATGGAATTCCAGCACGCCGGGCGAGGTATCGAAGCGCGTGCCGGGCGTGATCAATCCATCGGCCAGTGCCAGCGAGACGGTCAGCGGCTTGATGGTCGAGCCGGGCTCGAAGGTGTCGGTCAGCGCGCGATTGCGTGGCGGGCCGCCCGCCAGCGCGCCAGGATCGTTCGGATCGAAGCTCGGCACGTTGGCGAGCGCGAGGATCTCGCCGCTGGCCACGTCCACCGCGATCGCGCAGCCGGCCGCCGCCGCCGTGCGCTCGACGCCGCGCGCCAGCGCCTCCTGCGTGAGCCGCTGGATCTGCCGGTCGATCGACAGCACCAGGTCGGGCTGCGGTTCGGGCAGGTCCGAATCGCGCGGCTCGGTCACGGCGCGGCCGAGCCGGTCGACGATCATCGTGCGGCTCGCGGCCTGGCCGCGCAGCGCCGCGTTGCCGGCCAGCTCGATGCCCTCCAGCCCCGCGCCGTCGCGGCCGGTGATGCCGATCACCTGGGCCAGCGCATCGCCTTCCGGGAAGTAGCGTTTCTGCGCGGCGATCGCGTGCAGGCCCGGGATTGCGCTCGCCAGCAAGGGGCGCGCGACCTCCAGCGGCACCGCGCGCCGCAGCGGCGCGAAGCGTCCGCCGCGCCGCCGGAACCCATCGACCGCAGCCGGCGACAGATGCAGCGCGGCGGCCAGCTCGCCGACCTGCCCGGGCGTGGCGCGCGCGAAATCCTGCGGATCGAGCCACAGATCGTCGACGGGTTCGCTGATGGCCAGCACGTTGCCGCGCCGGTCGAGGATCTTCGAGCGCAGCGCCACCGCGCTGAAGGTGCGCTCGTAGCGCCGCCGCCCCTGCTCGACGAAGAACTCGCGATGCGCCACCTGCACCCAGGCGGCACGCGCGACCAGGGCCAGGAAACCGAGCGTGAGCAGCAGCACCACCAGGCGCGAGCGCCAGGCGGGCAAGCCGGCCGGCACGCCGGGCGAACGATGGAAGGAGAAGTGCTCGCGTGACATGCGCCGGGCGATCCGTGCCGGCGGCGAAGCCGGCTCAGTGAGGAAGGCCGGCGATTGTGTCGAGCGCGCGCGCGGCGCTCAAGCGACGATTTCTTGGGCGTGGATTAGCCCGCTTAATGCCTGCGCCACGACGGGCGGCGCGCATTCAATCGCGCGCGCCATCCGCCCCGGCGAATACCGACATGCGCCGCATGATCCAGTCCAGCAGCTCGTTGGCGGCGGCCACCAGCGGCCTGCCCGGCTTCACCAGCAGGCCCGCCTTGATGTCGAGGAACAGCGGATGCGAGATCGGCACCACGGCGAGCTTGTCCGCCGCCAGCTCGCGCTGCACCGCGAACTCGCCGATCAGCGCGACCATCGAGCCGGCCTCGACGATGCGCTTGAGCGCGGTCAGCGAGTTGGCCGTCAGCGAGGGATGGATCCGCACGCTCTCGGCGAACTCCAGCATGCGCGCCGCGTGGCCGATGCCGAAGGTCGAGGGCATCAGCGCGAGCGGATGCGCCAGCACCTCGGCGACGCTGGCCGGCCCGCCGCGCCGCGCGAGCGGATGATCGCGGCGGGTCAGCAGCACGATCGGCTGCGCGACCGTCATGCGATGCACCACCAGCGGATGCGGCGGCGGGTTGTAGGCCAGGCCGATATGCGCGCGGCTCTCGGCGATCGCGTCGAGGATGTCGTCGACCGGCAGCATGTTCAGCTCGACGCTCACGCCGGGATAGGTGGCGAGGAACTCGGCCAGCACCTCGTCGACCAGGCTGTCGACGAAACCCTCGCTGACCACCAGTTGCACATGCCCCTGGTGCAGCCCCTTGAGCGCGTGCAACTGCTCCTCGAGCTTCTCCTGGTGAGCGCGATAGCCGCGCCAGAATTCCAGCAGATGGGCCGCCGCCTCGGTGGGCTTCACGCCGCGCGCGAGCCGCTCGAACAAGGTGGTGCCGAGCTCCTCCTCGAGCAGGCGGATCTGGCGCGTGATCACCGAGGGCGAGGTGTTCAGGTGGTCGGCCGCGCCGCGGATCGAACCATGGGTGAGGACCTCATGGAAATAGCGCAGGCGCTGCTGGTTGATTTCTCGCATGAATCGACTCGGGGCGAAAAGGAAGGCGGCGGCGGGAGTGTTGCCCTGGCGGCAACGATACATGAACCGAGTTGCTGTTGCTCGTGCTTTTTGGGCTGGACATCATTCGCACACCAGAACGTGAAGGCCGAGCCGAGCCACGCCACCGGAGATCCCCATGTCGACTGTTTCCCGCGTCGGTCTCGACGCCCGCGCGTCCTCGCTCTATGCGAAGGTCAACCTGCGACTGCTGCCGTTCCTGCTGCTCTGCTACCTGTTCGCCTACCTGGACCGCGTCAACGTCGGTTTCGCGAAGCTGCAGATGCAACAGGACCTGGCGCTGTCGGATGCCGCCTACGGGGCGGGCGCCGGCATCTTCTTCATCGGCTACGTGCTGTTCGAGGTGCCCAGCAACCTGCTGCTGCCGAGGATCGGCGCGCGCCGCACCTTCAGCCGGATCCTGTGCCTGTGGGGCATCACCTCGGCCTGCATGCTGTTCGTGCGCAATGTGCCGATGTTCTACGCGATGCGCTTCCTGCTCGGCGTGTTCGAGGCCGGCTTCGCGCCCGGCATGATCTGGTACCTGTCGCGCTGGTACGGCCCCTCGCGGATGGGGCGCGCGATCGCCATCGTGTTCCTGGCCGGGCCGATCGGCGGCATCGTGGGCGGCCCCTTGTCGGCCGCGCTGATCACCACGCTCGACGGCCGCCTGGGCCTGGCGGGCTGGCAGTGGATGTTCCTGGTGGAGGGCCTGCCCTGCGTGCTGCTGGGCCTCCTGACGCTGCGCGTGCTGCCCGATCGCGCCGCCGACGCGCGCTGGCTCGATGCCGAGGAGAAGCAGCGCATCGAGGCCGAGATCGCCGCGCCCCACCTGCACGAACGCGGCTTCGGGCGCGCCTTGCGCGACCTGGCGATCTACCGGCTGGCGATCGCCTACTTCAGCCTGATCGCCGCGATCTACGCGATCAGCTTCTGGCTGCCCACCCTGCTCAAGGCGCGCGGCGCCACCAACCTGATCACGCTCGGCTGGTACAGCGCGATTCCCTACCTGGCCGCCGCGATCGGCATGACCTGGATCGGGCGCCGCTCGGATCGCACCGGCGAGCGCCGCTACCACGCGGTGGTGCCGGCCTGCGCGGCGGCCCTGGCGCTGGCCGCGGCGACGCGCTTCGACGCGCAACTGCCGATCGCGCTGGCCCTGCTGACGCTGGCCACCGCCGCGCTGTGGATGGCCTACACGGTGTTCTGGGCGATTCCCTCGAACTTCATCAAGGGCGCCGAGGCAGCCGGCGTGATCGCGCTGATCAACACCATCGGCCTGTCCGGCGGCTTCTGGGGCCCGGCCATGATCGGCTGGGTCAAGACCGCCACCGGCAGCCTCGACACGGGCCTGCTCGCGCTGGCCGGCTTCCCGCTGCTGGCCGCCGTGCTGCTCGCCACCAACCGGCTCAGCGCCGCGCCGCGCTGAGTACCGGGCGCCGGCTTCGCGGCCCGGCTCGCACCCGCTTCCCCGGCGGCGCCTCGCGGCGCCGCGCCGTCTTTTCCTTCGGACTCCACGATGAAGATCCTGATTGCCGGTTTCCAGCACGAGACCAATACCTTCGCGCCCACCCGCGCCGACTACGACAGCTTCGTGCGCGGCGAGGGCTTTCCCGCGCTGCGCCGCGGCGCCGAGGTGCTGGCGCTGCGCGAGGTGAACATCCCCGCCGGTGGCTTCATCCGCGCCGCCGAGGCGCGCGGCCACGCGCTGCTGCCGGTGATCTGGGCCGGCGCGAGCCCCTCCGCGCACGTCACGCGCGAGGCCTACGAGCGCATCGCCGGCGAGATCCTCGACGCGGTGCGCGCCGGCGGTTTCGAGGCGATCTACCTGGACCTGCACGGCGCGATGGTGGCCGAGCATGTCGACGACGGCGAGGGCGAACTGCTGGAGCGGATCCGGCGCGAGCTGGGCGCGGGCGTGCCGGTCATCGCCTCGCTCGACCTGCACGCCAACGTGACGGCGCGGATGCTGCGCGACGCCGACCTGCTGGTCGCCTACCGCAGCTATCCGCACGTCGACATGGCCGAGACCGGCGAACGCGCGCTGCACCTGCTGGAGCGCCTGGCCGCCTCGCCCGCGAAGCCGGTTTGCGTGGCGCGCGGCCTGCCCTTCCTGATTCCCGTCAACGCGATGTGCACGCGCTTCGATCCGGCCCGCGCGCTCTACCAGGAACTCGCGCGGCTCGAACACGACGACGAACGGCTGCTGTCGCTGTCCTTCGCGCCCGGCTTCCCGGCCGCCGACTTTCCCGAATGCGGGCCGATGCTGTGGGGCTACGGCATCGACGCCGACCCGATCGAGCGGCGCATCGATGCCCTGTCGCGCGCGCTGGTCGCCGACGAGTCGAGCTGGCGCGTCGATTTCCTGAGCCCCGACCAGGCGGTGCGCGCGGCCCTGCACGCGAGCGTCGGCGCCACCCGGCCGGTGATCATCGCCGACACGCAGGACAACCCCGGCGCGGGCGGCGACGCGAACACCATGGAACTGGTGCGCGCGCTGCTGCGCAATGGCGCGCGCGAGGCGGCGGTGGGCATGATCTGGGACCCGCAAGCCGTGCGGCTCGCGCATCAGGCCGGTGTGGGTGCAAGCATCGAGCTGGCGCTGGGCGGCAGCCAGGGGCGCGACGCTCCCGCCGCTCATGCTCCTTTGACAGCCCGCTTCGAGGTCGCCCATCTGTCCGACGGCCGCTTTCGCTTCGACGGGCCGATGATGAACGGCATGGACGGCGAACTGGGCCCGGTCGCCTGCCTGCGCATCGAGGGCGTGGAGATCGCGGTGAGCGCGACCAAGATGCAGATGTTCGAGCGCAACCAGTTTCGTTGCGCGGGCATCGATCCCGAGCGGCGCGCGATCCTGGTGGTGAAGAGCTCGGTGCATTTCCGCGCCGACTTCGAGCCGATCGCGCACGCGACGCTGGTGGCCAAGGCGCCGGGGCCGATGGCGGCCGATCCGGGCGACCTGCCGTGGCGCCGGCTGCGTGCCGGCATGCGCGTGCGTCCGGGCGGGCCGGCCTTCGCGCGGGCCGACGCCCTCGCGGCCACGCGCTGATTCGACTCGCGCAGCCGTTTGCGAGATCGATTGCAAGATCGATTGCGAGATCGATTTCGGCCCGGATTGCGAACCGGGCCGCGAGCCTGCTCGCCGGCAGCTTGCCGCCCCGTCACGAACCCATCGCGATCGCATCGCGCGGCCGATCCGCAAGGCCCGCAGCCCGCGCCGCGCCCGCCATGCAAAACGGCGCGCGCCACCTCGCCGGTGGCGCGCGCCGCATCGAATCATGCTCGACGAATCACCGTTCAGCCGGGCACCACCTCGGCGCTGAACGCCTCGACCTCGGCGGCCAGGCCGATCGCGGCCTGGCGCACCAGCTCGCCGCCCTTTTCCTGCGAGGCCTGCTTCGGATGCGAGCCCATCCGGCCGTCGGGGAAGCGCGCGCGGAACTCGAGCGCCTCGCGGATCGGCCCCATCGGCGCGATCTCGGGCGCGTAGTCGGCATCCTTGATGGTATGCGGCAGCGCCCATTGCGTGACGGCGATCTCGGAGGGCGTGGCATGCACGCCATGGCCGGTCGGGAACTGGCGGTTGGCGATCTCGGTCACGCCTTCCAGGTCCCACCAGTTCTTCAGCTTCAGCGCGAAACCGCAGCGGCGGCGCGCGAAGCTGGCCTGCGCGTAGATCTCCGAAAACGCGGCCTCGATCGAGGCGATGTTGCCGCCATGGCCGTTGAGGAACAGGATCTTCTCGAAGCCGTGCACGGCCAGCGAATTGACCCAGTCGCAGATCGCCGCGATGAAGGTGCTCGGGCGCAGCGAGATGGTGCCGGGAAAGCCCAGGTGGTGCTGCGCCATGCCGATGTTGAAGGTCGGCGCGACCAGGATGTCGGCCGACTTCTGCGCCTCGACGGCGATGATCTCGGGGCACAGCCAGTCGGTGCCCAGCAGGCCGGTGGGGCCGTGCTGCTCGTTCGAGCCGATCGGCACCACGATGGTGCGGCTGCGCTTCAGGTAGGCCTCGATTTCGGCCCAGGTCGACAGGTGCAGGAGCATGATGAATTCCGTTGGCAGGTGCGCTGGGCTCGCGCGACTGCGGGCCGGACGATGCGCGGGTGGGGACGATTCGTGATGTCGCGATGGATCACATCGTCCCAGCAAGCCGCCCGATGCACAACAGCAACAAGATGAACGAAACGTTGCCCGGCAAGCAACGCTCGACTCGAACGGCCGCCTGTCACGGCGCCCGGCCGGCGCTGCGCCGATTCCTTGCCTCGCCCTTCCCTCCCCTTGCTCCGGCCTCAGCCCGCCTCGACCGCGTCCGGCTCGGCGAGCGCCGCCTCGTGCGAGGCTTCCAGCTCGGCGCTGACGATCACCGTCGGCACCAGGCGGCCGCCGTCCAGGCGCGAGCCGTCCGCGCGATACCAGAGCATCGAGACGATATCGCGCGCATCGCGCGTGCTGGTTTCCTCGAATTCCTGCTGCATGGCCCTTCTCTCTCGATGATGTGAATCGCCGCGCCCGCAGGCGCGCAAACGTTGTCGTCGACGCGCGCGAGCATCGAGCCCGCGGCGTCGATCGGCACCTGCCGCCCTCGCGCCGCCCTCGCGCCGCCCATCCTGCCGCTTGTCCTACCGTGCCGCCATCCCGCCTTGCTGTTGCATCGCGCCGCCGGCCCGCCTCAGGCTTCCTCGAGCACCCACTTGACCAGCCCGTGGCGCCCCTTGAAACCGAGCTTGGTCGCGGCGCGCTTGATATAGGTTTCCACCGTGCTGTGCTTGACGCCGAGCGTCTCGGCCATCTCGCGGAAGGTGCTGCCGGTCAGCAGGCCGACGCAGACCTCGATCTCGCGGTCGGACAGCACCACGGCCGCGCTCGACAGGCGATGCTCGAACTCGCTGCGCAGCGATTCGTTGCGCGTCTTCTCGCTGGACTCGCGCTCGTCGGCCACCGGGCGCGCGCTGGCCGCGTAGCGGCGGTGCGAGGCGTGCATCTCCACCAGCGGCAGCAGCATCTCCGCGCAGCTCTTGAGGAAGGACATTTCCTGCAGGGTGAAGTCGTAGGACTGGTCGGGGCGATACAGCGAGATCACGTAGCGCCGGTTCGCCTTGCGCGAGACCAGGTGGCACTGGAAGCCGCGGTCGTAGCGACACGAGGGCATGGCCTCGAAACCGCTGCTCGACTCGCAGTGGCGCGGCGCGTTCATGTGGATCAGCTGCGTGTCGGACGCCGCGAGGATCTTCATCGACAGCGGATCGCGCGCGATGCCGCGCTCCAACTCGTCCTTGAGGATGGTGGTGCGGATGTCCTGGTCATGCGAGGCGAAGGCGCCGAGCAGGTGCACCCCGACGATTTCGCCCTTGCTCTCGTTGACCGACCACGCGGTGATCTTGGTCGAGGCGACCTTCACGGATCCGACGAGCAAGGCGTGCAGATCCGAGGTGAAGCGCTCGGTACCGGTGCTGGATATGATTTTCCCTAGCTTGCCAAATATCTCGACCAATTCGTGTTCCTCGGAATATGTTGTTGTGCAGCCCAGGCGCGTCCTCGCCGGATCGACGAATCGACCAAGGCATCGCGGCGGCACCTGCCGGCGCCGGGTCCTGCCGATCTTCCCCTGCCCGCTTCCACCGATCGTGCCGCACGGCTACGGCCGACCTCGCGACAGGTCTCGACGCCGTCGTGGCCGGTCTATTGCGCCGGACATCGATGCGCCCACCACCACGCCCCACTCTCACGAGGCGCTTCGGGACCCGCCGGCCGCATCTGAACGGCGCCCGATCCGGGTTCCCCCCGGCGATTCCTCTCAAAACCGCCGGATGAAAAAAGGGTAGCCAGCATCCGCATGCCGCAACAAGCCGGACACACGAAGCCCCGACCTCGTTCGCGAAGCCAGCCTCGCGAACCGTGCCGGCCGATGCCACCGGCCACACGCAGGTCACAATGCGCCGCGCCGCCCGAGCCGCCGTCGACCGCCCTGATCAGGCCGGCGACAGCGCCGTTTGCGTCGCAATTCATTGTTATGGATTGCCAGCACCGCGACTGTACTGGATTTTCCATGACACAGCGCCCTCTACAAAAAAATACTTTTGAAACGAGTTACGCTGTGTTAGGAAATCTAACCCTTGTTTTATGCGAATTGCGCGCGAACGGAATGTGAAATCCATTTCCCGAATTCGGCACTTTACGCCAGAAGGCACGCCAGCCGTGGTTTCTGGTCGAAGAAAGGGAATTGTGGGGAACGCGACGGGGCGCCAGGGAAGGGCGCGAGGGGGACTATGTCGATCGACCGGCATTCTGCCGGCCTTCATTTCGTTATGTTAATCAGTTGATTAACACTGAGATTTGGTTTCACGATTATGACGTTTGAAACGATCGTTTCGTTTCAAACCGGGAAGCGCGGCGGCGGTACCGGCGATCGGCGCCGCCGCCGCGCTTCCGGCGGCGGGCTCAGGCCGGCTGCGCCTCGCGCCGGCGCTCCAGCTCGCGCACCAGCGGCAGCACGCGCTGGCCGAAATATTCGACCTCCTCGTGGTAGTGCAGGAAGCCGGCCAGCACCAGGTCGACGCCGATCGACTTCAGCGCCACGATGCGCTCGGCGATCTGCTCGGGCGTGCCGATCAGGTTGGTGCGGAAACCGTCGTTGTACTGCACCAGGTCCTCGAACTTCGAGTTGGCCCACATGCCCTGCCCCTCGGGCGCGGCCTTGCCGGCCTGCTTGACGGCGTGGCCGAAGGCGTTGACGGCCTCCACGTCGGCATGCCGGACGATCTCGTCGAGCACCGCGCGCGCCTCCTCCTCGGTATCGCGCGCGATCACGAAGGCGTTCACCCCGAAGCGCACCCGGCGCCCCTGCTCGGCCGCCGCCGCGCCGATCTCCTCGATCTGCGCGCGATGGCCCTCGAGCGTGTTGCCGTTCATGAAGTACCAGTCGGAGACGGCCGCGGCCATCCTGCGCGCCGCCGCCGAGTTGCCGCCCTGGAAGATCTCCGGATGCGGCTGCTGGATCGGCTTGGGCTTGAGCGTGTAATCGTGGAAGCGGTAGAAGTCACCGCGGAACGTGAAGTTGTCCTCGGTCCAGACGCCACGCACGGCGCGGATGAATTCCTCGGAGCGGCGATAGCGCTCGTCGTGTTCGAGCCAGGGCTCGCCGATCGCGGTGAATTCGCCCTTGAACCAGCCGCTGACCACGTTGATCGCGACGCGCCCGCCGGTGAGCTGGTCGATGGTGGCGAGTTGCTTGGCCACCACCGCCGGATGCCAGGGGCCCGGCAGGATCGCGGCGATCACCTTGAGGCGCTCGGTGGCGGCCAGCAGCGCATGGCTGATCGCCACCGATTCGTGCTGGTACTCGGCGCCGTAGCCGGCCGTGAAGCGGATCTGCGACAGCGCGTAGTCGAAGCCGTTGCGCTCGGCCAGTTGCGCGAGCTTGCGGTTGTAGTCGATATCCCAGCTGGTGCGCTGCTCGATCTTGCTGACCACCAGGCCGCCGCTGACGTTGGGCACCCAGTAGGCGAATTTCAGTGTTTCCGGCTCGTGACTCATCGGCTCGTCCCTCGAATGAACAGGCGACAGGAAGCCGTGCCGGGCGCCAGGGCGCGCGGCACGGCGATGTCGTCGGCACATGCTAGGAGCCGGACTTGATGCGGACAACCAAGGATTTCAGCTAAGGATTCCAGCCACCGCGAAGGCCCGCCCCGCTCATCGCGGCCGGGACTCGGCGCCTGCCTGCGCCGCGCGCGGCGATTCGATCAGGCGAGTCATCAATGCCTTCAATTCCGCCGCCACGCGAAACCCGTTCTGTTGCTGCTGCCGCCGGCAGAACAGCTCGCAGCTCCACCATCCCCGGTAGCCGGTCGCCTTCACCGCGTCGGTCCATTCGACGAGATCGAGCACGCCGGCGCCGGTGGGCACGTCGCGCAGCACGGCTTCGTCGGGAATGCCGCCGTCAAAGCGCAGCGAGTCGCAGACGTGGACGCCGTGGATTAGGGCCTTGTCGAGCCGCGCCACGTCCTCGGGCGTCACGCCCGACGTGTAGCAATGCCAATAATCGACGACGATCCTCACGTTGTCGCGCCCTGCCCGCGCGATCAGCTCGAGCGAGCGGTCCAGGCCGCAAAGCGGCGTCCAGGACAGCGTCTCCAGGTACAGCAGCAAGCCAGCCTGCCGGGCCATGTCGGCCAGCATGGCGAGATTGCGCGCGGTGGCGGCGATCTGCTCCTGCTCCGGCAGGCCGAGCAGGCCGGCGTAGCGCGAGGTCCGGCCGGACTGCCGCCATTCCGCCACCGCCCGCACGTCGACCGGGCCGGTGAGCACCTGCACCCCGGCCGCGCCGGTCGCGACCGCCAGCTCGAACAGTTCCTCGGCGCGCCGCCACAGCGCGCCGGCCGCCTCGCCCTGTCGCTCGATGTCCATCAGGAAGCCCAGCCCCGGCACGCAGATGCCGGCACACAGCCGCGCCAGCTCCGCGCGCGAATGGCCGGCCTCCAGATAGTCCTCGACCTTGCGGCCGGACAATTCGATGCCGTCGAATCCGGCCGCTCTCATGATGTCGAGATCGGTCACCAGGTTGGCGCCCTTCGCGACCGTCGCGTGAAGGATCAGCGCGTTCGTCCTGCATTCCATGTTTGCTCCCGGTGAACTTGCGTGTCAGGCGGCCGGCACGACGCGCCGTCCCGCGGGCGTCGTCCGCCGGGCCGCCGCCTCGCCGGTGCCCGCCTCGCGGCGGGCCGGCGCGTCGAGGCCGCGGATCAGGTCGCTGGCCTTCTCGCCGATCATGATGCAGACCGCGTTCGGATTGCCCGAGATCAGGGTCGGCATCACCGAGGCATCGGCCACCCTTAAGCCCTGCACGCCCCTCACCCGCAGCTCGGGATCGACCACCGCCAGCGGATCGACGCCGATCCGGCAGGTGCCGGCCGGATGCAGCGCGGCGTGGGCTTTCTGCTGGCAGAAGCGGCGGATTTCCTGCCGGTCGAGCACCGACTCGAACGGCACGATGCGCCGCTCGACGTAGCGGCGCATGGCCGGCTGCTCCATGATCTCCATCGCCTTCAGGCAGCCGGCGGCCACCGCGTCGAGATCGTAGGGATCGCTGAAGTACCTGGGCGACACGCGCGGCGGGTCCAGCGGATCGGCGCTGGCGAGCTCGACGGTGCCGCGCGACCTCGGGCGGATCTGCCCCAGGTTGACGGTGCAGCCGTTGCCGCCGGGCACGCCGTTGACGCCCTCCTCGATCCCCGCGCCCACCACCATGAAGTACTGGATGTCGGGGCTCGGCTCGTCGGGCTGCCCCCACCAGAAGGCGCCGCCCTCGATCAGGTTGGAGGCGGCCGGGCCGCCGCGGAACAGCGCGTATTGCAGCCCGGCCAGCGCCCGCCAGCGCAGCCGCTTGTACTTGTCGTAGCTGTCCGGGCCCTTCAGCTGGTACACCAGCGAGATCTCGATGTGATCCTGCAGGTTGCGGCCGACGCCGGGCAGGTCGGCCTGGACCGCGATGCCGTGCCGTTCGAGCGCCTGCGCCGGGCCGATGCCCGACAGCATCAGCAGCTTCGGCGAATTGAGCGCGCCGGCGCTGACGATCACCTCGCGCCGCGCGCGCAGCTCGCCCTCCCGCCCGTTCTCGACGAACCCGACGCCGACCGCGCGGCCCTGCTCGACGATGATCCGCGTGACGCGCACGCCGGTGCGCACGCTCAGGTTGCGGCGATGCCGGGCCGGCCGCAGGTAGGCGCTGGCCGCGCTGCTGCGCCGGCCGTTGCGCGCGGTGATCTGGTAGAGCCCGCAGCCGGCCGGGTCGCCCGAGTTGAAGTCCTCGTTGTAGGGCAGCCCCGCCTGCTGGCAGGCCCGCAGCCAGGCTTTGCTGAGTGGGTGGACGTGGCCGATGTCGGATACGCCGAGCGGCCCGCCGGTGCCGTGCTGCGCGTTGCAGAAGCGCTCGTTGTCCTCGGCGCGCAGGAAATACGGCAGCACGTCGGCATGGGCCCAGCCGGTCGCGCCGGCGTCGCGCCAGCCGTCGTAGTCGGCCGGCACGCCGCGGATGTAGATCATCGCGTTGACCGAGCTGCCGCCGCCGAGCACGCTCGCCTGCACCATGGTCGGCGGTTCCTCGCGATGCTGCTCGTCCGTCGGGATCCAGGGAATGCGCTTGAGCAGCGGGCCCTGCGCGGTCTTGTAATAGGCCCCCGGAATATGGATGTAAGGGCTGCGATCGGGCGGGCCCTCCTCGAGCAGGGCCACGCTCACGCCCTCGTCCTCGCTCAGCCGCGAGGCGATCACGCAGCCCGTCGAGCCGCCGCCCACGATGATGTAGTCGACCATCTGATATTCGTCTCCCGTGGATTGTCGCCGTCGCGGCCAGGCCCCGACGGCAGGTGGATCAGCGCGATTCGCGCATGGCCTCGCCGACCCGGTGGACCTGCCCGGCATCCCCGCCCGCGCGCAGCGTCGCGCTGGTGACCGGCGGCCCGGGGAAGCGGCGCCGTTCGAAACCGAACCAGGCCAGCACCATCAGCACGAAGAAGCCGATGAAGTAATGGATCAGGATGTCGGTCGGCGGCTGCAGCCCGACCCAGATGATGAAGATGCCGCCCACGATCGCCACCGCGCCGTAAGGCCTGGACAGCACGCCCAGGCGATAGGGCCCGTAGTGCCGGTTGCGCGCGAACATCGCCGCGCCGATCGCCATCCCGTAGGCGAGCTGGTAGAACAGCGCGGTGCCGGCCACCAGTGCATTGAAGGCCGAGGAATACAGCGTCACCGCGATCCCGGCGAACGCGCCGGCCCAGATCCCCACCACCGGCGTGGCGTAGCGCGCCGACACGCGGCTGAAGACGAGCGGCAGGCCGCGGTCCCGGGCGAACGAGTAGATCGCGCGAGACAGGCCGGTCAGCGCGCTGGCCCCGCAGATATAGGCGGACACCGTCAGCGACAGCACGATCGCGTCCTTCAGCAGGCGCGGCGCCCGGACCTGCTCGAACAGCAGCGCGAAACCGTCGCCGCCCTTCTTCGCGATCGCGGCCGGATCGTTCATCGCCAGGTAGAACAGCACCAGCAGCACGCCGCCCAGCACCACCGAGAGGATCACCGAATTGCGCATCGCCCTGGGCACCGCGCGGCTCGCATCGACGGTTTCCTCGGATACGTGCGCGGCCGCGTCGTAGCTGGTCACGATCCACATCGGCAGCAGCAGCGCGTAACCGAAGCTCAGCAGCAGGTTGCCGGTATGCGGCACCACCCCGCCGCCCGCGTCGCCGGTGTTGTTGGTGAAGCTGAACAGATGCGCGAGATTGGCCAGGTGCAGGTTGCAGAGCATCACCACCACCAGCGCCACGGCGCCGGCGAAGGTCACGTAGGCGCCCACCATCACGCACCAGGCCAGGGTCTTCACGCCGAAGTGATTGAGCGCCGCCCAGCCGCCCACGATCAGCGTCACGCCGAGCACCTGCTGCGCGTAACCCCAATGCGAGGTGTCGATGTGCAGCATGCCGTTCAGGATCAGCTGGTTGAACAGCAGGTAGAAGGCCACCGCCGTGCCGCCCACCGAGAACACGTAGCTGATCAGGTTGATCCAGGCCGTGGCCCAGCCCCAGCCGCGCCCGCCCAGCACCGAGGACCAGTGGTAGAGGCCGCCGGCGGTCGGGATCGCGGAACTGATCTCGCCCAGCGAGGCCGCGGTGGCATAGGCCAGGCCGCCGCCGATCAGCCAGGTCACGGTGATGCCGAAGGCCCCCGCCGTGCCCAGGCCCTGCTGCATGTTCGCGCCGAGCGCCCAGAACAGCCCGATGGCCATGAAGGACATCGCGAAATTACCGAACGCCGACATGCCGCGCGAGAGCTCCTGCTTGTAGCCGAACTGCTCCAGCAGGTCTTCGTCCCGCCGCGCCGCGTACCGCAATACCTGATCATCCATGAGAACCTCCAACGACATGCGCTCCGGCCGTCATCCGGCGAACGGGGCAGTGAAAGTGGCGAACGCTCGCCTCCATTGCGACGCGATCCAGGCATTGGGCTTATTTCGTCTTATACGTATAAGCTTCATGTTGGATGCTCAAAAACCTCGCGTCAATCCTGTCGAATTACCTGTTTACCCGCGGCCTGCCCGGCGGCGTTCAGAACTTGTGGCGGATCCCGGCGACCGCCAGGATCTGCGAGGACTTGCCGGCATCGACGTCGTACGAGCCGATCACCGCCTGCGCCGCGCCCGCGCCGTTGCTGCCGCTGGCGTGCTGGTAGGCGGCGCTCAGGTACAGGTCGGTGCGCTTGCTGAGCAGGTAGTCGATGCCGAGATTGGCCTGGTGGTAGGTGGCCGACGAATCGCCGCCGGATTTCGTGTAGTTGTAGCCGCCCACCAGTTCGAAGGCCGGCGTGATCATCCAGCTCGCGAACAGCGAGCCGTTGCTGAAGTGCTGGGTGGAGTGGAACTGCGAGGCCGCGTCCGCGCCGTAGCTGGTGTAGGAGAACGCCGCCCCCGCCGTGAGCGCGCCGAACACGTACTGGCCGCCGACGCGCGCGATATTGATCGAGCGCGCCGAGGCGTAGGCCGCGTTCACCGCGCTGTTGAAGAAGCTGTCCGCGCTGGTGGTGCCGCGCGCCGAACTCGCGGGATTGCCGTTGTCGACATGCAGGAAGCCACCGGCCACGCTCAGCGCCGCGCCGTTGTAGGCCACCGCGGCCGACCAGGTCTGCCCGGAGCCGCTCGCGCCGGCCACCCCGCCGAGCGCAAGCATGCCCTCGACCACGATGCCGCCCCACGATGGGCTGGTCCACTTCACCGCGTTGTTGAAGCGCACGCTGTCGTCGAAGTTGTCGATGTCGCCGGGCGGCGCGAACAGGCCGCTGTAGTTGTCGGCGGTGAGCGGCTGCAGGAGATCCGTGATCGGATCGTATTGGCGGCCGAGCGTCACCGCGCCCCAGCTCGGGCTCGCCAGGCCGGCGAAGGCCTGGCGGCTGAATTCGCGGCCATTGCTGGCGAACTGGCCCGATCCGAGATCGAAGCCGTTCTCGAGCTGGAAGTTGGCCGTGATGCCGCCGCCCAGATCCTCGACGCCCTTCACGCCCCACTGGTTGCCCGACAGGTTGCTCGAGCTGAGCCGCCACTGCGAACCCTGGCCGCCGCTGTTGTGGATGTAGGCGATGCCCGTGTCGACGATGCCGTAGAGCGTCACCGAGCTCTGCGCCCGGGCCCCGGTCGCGTAGGCCGCGATGCTGGTCGCGATCAAGCAGATGATTTGACGTTTCATGGATCCACCCCGATGAGATTGATATCGGGAGGCGATATTGATTCGTTCTGCGATGTATTTCGTCCGATCTTTCGACTCGGAACAGGCAGAGCGCCGCCTCACTTGCGTCGCAGTATTGGAGCCCAATATTTCAGGCTCAATTTCGCAGGCGCCGGATTGCGGACGCAGTTCGACGCGATCGATGCGTCGAGGAAACCCGCGCCGCCGCCAAGACGCGCACCCGCTTTCGCGGAATGCCGCCGCGCCGGGCGCAACAAAGAAGGCAGCCCGCCGCTACGGGTATACGCGTCCCGCCCGGCTATTGACACGAGGAATACGTCCGCCGAGCATTTGACTTATACGTATAAGTTTCCCTGTCTCCCGAAGTCAAAGGATGTCATCCATGGCAAACGATCTTTCCCGCCAATCGTTCCCCGAGCGGTCGATCGCGCCGGCCGGCGAGCCGGACGCGCCCCTGAACCTCAGGCGCGAGCTCAGCGTGCTCGACCTGGTCATCTACGGCATGGTCTACATGCTGCCGATCGCGCCGTTCGCGCTCTACGGCATCATCGCCAACGTCAGCCACGGCATGGTGCCGCTGGTCTACCTGGTCAGCGTGGTCGCGATGATGTTCACCGCGCGCAGCTACCAGGTGCTGAGCAAGCAGTTCCCCGTCGCCGGATCGGCCTATACCTACGCGCAGAACGGCATCGGCGATCTCGCCGGCTTCCTGGCGGGCTGGCTGGTGTTCCTCGACTACATCATCGCGCCGGGCCTGCTGGCGGTGGTCAGCGCGGTGGCGATGAACAGCCTGGTGCCGGAGATCCCGCGCTCGCTGTGGATCCTCGGCTTCGTCGGGCTCGGCACGGTGCTGAACCTGGTCGGCGTGTCGGTGACGGCCAAGGTCAACCAGGCCTTCCTGGTCGTGATGCTGGTGGTGCTGGCCGCCTTCGTCGGGGTCGGCCTGTTCGCCCTGTATGTCGGCGGCAAGGGCCACGGCGCGCTGACGCTCGGCTCGCTGTTCGATGTGCGCAGCTTCACCTGGGCGGGGCTGGGCACCGGCATCCTGATCGGCTCGACCAACTTCCTCGGCTTCGACGCGATCACCACGCTCGGCGAGGAAGTGAAGAGCCGGCAGCGCCACCTGGCCAGTTTCGCCGGCATGGCCACGCTGGTGATCACCGCCGTGCTGTTCGTGCTGCAGACCTGGATCGCCGCCGACCTGGCGCCGGGCGCGCGGCTGCTCTCGCCCGACAGCGCCTTCTACGACATCTCCGCCTATGCCGGCGGCCACTGGCTGTTCGCGCTGACCTCGATCAGCACCGCGGTGGCCTTCGGCGTGCCCTGCACCATCGTCTGCCAGATGGCGATCGCGCGAATCATCTTCGCGATGGGCCGCGACCGCCAGCTTCCCAAGGTGTTCTCGCGCCTGTCGCGCAAGTCGCGGCAGCCCTATGTGGCGAACCTGTTCGTCGCGACCGTCTCGCTGGTGATCGCGCTGGCCTTCCAGGACCGGCTCGACGACCTCGCCCTGTTCCAGAACTTCGGCGCGTTCTCCGCCTTCATCCTGGTCAACCTGTCGGTGATCGGCTATTTCCGCATCCGGCAGAAGTCGCGCGACCTCTGGAACCACCTGATCCTGCCCGCCGTCGGCTGCGCCGTGATCGTCGCGCTGATGGTCGCGATGCGCGCGGCGACGCTGAGGATGGGCCTGGTCTGGCTCGGCCTCGGCCTGGCCTACTACCTGGTGATCCGCTACCTGCTCGGCCGCCGGGTGGAACTGCGGATCTGAGCCGAGCGCCGCCATCCTCGCGCGCCGCGCGGCCGCCATCGCGGCGGCGCGGCGCGCGTGTTTTTCCCCGACCTTCCCCCAGGAGCCGCGCCACGCCGATGAGCCGTTGCACCCTCGCCCCTTCCCCCACCGCTGCCGCCTGGCAGCGTTTCTCGACCCGCGCCGGGTTCTTTTCCTTCGGCTTCATGCTGTCCTCCTGGGCCCCGCTCGCCGCGCTGGCGAAGTCGCGCATCGGGCTGGACGACAGCGCCTTCGGGCTCGCCCTGCTGTGGTTCGGGATCGGCAGCCTGATCGCCATGCCGCTCGGCAGCGCGGCCGCGAGCCGCCTGGGCTGCCGCTTCATCAACCTGGGCTTCGGCCCGCTCGCCTGCGCCTGCCTGTTCGCGCTGGCCTCGACCGACGACGCGCGGATGCTGTCGCTGAGCCTGTTCCTGTTCGGCTGCGGGATCGGCACCCTCGAATCGGCCATGAACCTGCAGGCCGCCGCCGTGCAGCGCCTGCACGCGGCGCCGCTGATGTCCGGCTTCCATGCCTGGTTCAGCATCGGCGCGATCGCCGGCTCGGCCGGCGTCAGCAGCCTGCTGTCGCTGCGGGTCCCGCCGCCGGGCGCCGTCGCCTGCGTGGCCGCGGTGATGCTCGTGCTGTGGCTGCTGGCCGGCCGGCACTTCATCGGCAGGATCGCGTCGGGCGAGCGCGCCGCGTGGCGCCTGCCGACGCGGGCGGTGGTCTGGATCGGCGTGCTCTGCTTCGTGATCTTTCTCGCCGAGGGCGCGGTGCTCGACTGGAGCGGCGTGTTCCTCACCACGCGCAAGGCCTTCAGCCCCGCGCACGCGGGTTACGGCTACGCCGCGTTCGCCGCGGCGATGGCCGTCGGCCGCCTGGGCGGCGATCGCCTCGCCGGCGCCGTCGGCGCCCGGCGGATCCTGCTGGCGGGCTCGCTGGCGGCGGGGGCGAGCCTGATCGCGCTGGTCTGGCTGGACCACTGGCTGGTGCTGATGCTGCTGTTCGCCACGCTCGGGCTGGGCCTGGCGAACCTGGTGCCGCTGCTGTTCCTGCAGATCTCGCGGCAGACGCGCATGCCGGTCGAGCTGGCGATGCCGGTGGCGGCCACCCTGGGTTATGCCGGCATGCTGGCCGGCCCGGCGATCCTCGGCTCGATCGCGCAAACGGCGGGCCTGCCGGCCGCGTTCGCGATCGTGGCGGCCCTGCTGCTCCTGGTGGCGGCGTCCTCGCGCGTCGTCACGCCCGGCTGAGTTCGAACGCGGGTGCCCGGCGCCGCACCTCGCGCCGCACCTCGCGCCGCTGCCCCGGCGTCGATGCGAAGCGTGCCCGCCATGCCGGGCGCGCCAAACGAAAAGGCACCCTCGCGGGTGCCTTGCGCTCGACGCCTGGTGCCGGCCTGCCTCAGACGGCGGCCTTGCCGAACCGGCGCACGCGGATGTCGGCCTGCTCCTGGTGGCCGGCGAATCCCTCCATCGCGCAAAGCCGCGAGCAGTATTCGCCGATCAGCACCGAAGCCTCGTCGGTCAGGACCCGCTGGTAGGTACAGGTCTTGATGAACTTGCCCACCCACAGGCCGCCCGTGTAGCGCGCCGACTTCATGGTCGGCAGCGTGTGGTTGGTGCCGATCACCTTGTCGCCATAGGACACGTTGGTGCGATCGCCGAGGAACAGCGCCCCGTAGTTGCTCATGTGCTGCAGGAAGTACAGCGGGTCGCGCGTCATCACCTGCACGTGCTCGGAGGCGATGCGATCGGCTTCCTCGACCATCTCGTCGAGGGTGTCGCACAGCACGATCTCGCCGTAGTCGCGCCAGGCCACCGACGCCACCGGCGCGGTCGGCAGCCGCGCGAGCTGGCGCTCGATTTCGGCCGGCAGGTCCTCGGCCAGGCGCTGCGAGTTGGTGAGGAACACGGTGGGCGAATTCACGCCGTGCTCGGCCTGGCCGAGCAGGTCGGCGGCGACGATCTCCACGTCGGAGGAATCGTCGGCGATCACCAGCGTCTCGGTCGGCCCCGCGATCAGGTCGATGCCGATCCTACCGAACAGCTGCCGCTTGGCCTCGGCCACATAGGCATTGCCCGGCCCGACGATCATGTCGACCGGCGCGAACTGCTCCGTGCCCAGCGCGAGCGCGGCGATCGCCTGCACGCCGCCGGCGCAGTAGATCTCGTCGGCGCCGGCCAGGTGCATGGCCGTCACGATGGCCGGATGCGGCTTGCCGCCGAACGGCGGCGCCACCGCCGCCACGCGCTTGACGCCGGCCACCTTGGCGGTCAGCACGCTCATGTGGGCCGAGGCCAGCAGCGGATACTTGCCGCCCGGGATATAGCAGCCCACCGAATTGACCGGGATGTTCCGGTGGCCCAGCACCACGCCCGGCAGGGTCTCCACCTCGACGTCGCGCAAGGCCGAGCGCTGCACCTCGGCGAAGCGGCGCACCTGGGCCTGCGCGAAGCGGATGTCCTCGATCTCGCGCGCCGACAGCGAGGCCACGCAGGCCTGGATCTGCTCGTCGCTCAGGCGGAACGCGGCAGGCTCCCAGTCGTCGAATTGTCTGGAATACTGACGAACCGCCTCGTCGCCGCGCGCGCCTACCTCGGCGATGATCTTCTCCACGGTCGCGCGGACCTGCTCCGCGATCGCCGCCTGCACTTCCACCGGCTTGCTTTTCTTCAGATACCGAATCACCCAACACCTCCGAGAGCACGTATGTCCGCCCGGCGGCCGCACGCGGCACGCCTCGGCGGAGGACTGTTCCGATCGCCAGGATCGGATGGCCGATTGTCGGTGGCCGATTCGGGGGCGGCAATTTCGCAGCCGCGGCACGATCGACGCGCGACGACGCGATCCGGCGACGCAAGCCGACGCACATCGGCACGATGCACGGCGAGCGGCAGGCGTCGCGCGCGGCGGCCGCCGGCAGCGGCGCCCGTCCCGCCAGCCTCGCGCGACGCCGCGCGAACCCAAGGCGCCCGCCCCTTTCTCGCACGTCGCACCAAAGCGCCGAGACGCATTCGCCGCGTCGGGCCGCGTCAGCACCGCCTCGCGATCGCTCGGGGTATTCCCTGCGCTTGACACCCGGGATTTGTTCTCGCAGCATAGGCGAACTTATACGTATAAGTCGTTTTGAACAGGAGCTGGACATGGCACGAGTACTACATCTCTACGGCGGCTGGCCGGGACACTTTCCCTACGAGGTCGGCGCCTGGACGCGCGAGCTGCTCGACGAGCTGGGCTGGGAGGTCGAGGCCTCCAACGACATCTTCACGCTGGATCGCGACCTGAGCGGCTTCGACCTGATCGTGATCGGCTGGAACAACGCGGTGACCACCGAGACGCTCACGCAGGCGCAGGAAAACCGCCTGCTGGCGGCGATCGAGGGCGGCACGGGCCTGGCGGCCTGGCACGGCGCGGCCGCCGCGTTCCGCGCCAGCCTGCGCTACCACATGGTGCTGGGCGGCTCCTTCATCGAGCACCCGGCCGGCGAGGGCTACCCGCATCCCTACCGGGTCGAGCTGCTCGACCGCGATCATCCGGTCACGCGCGGCGTGGCGGATTTCGAGGTGCGCTCCGAGCAGTACTACATGCAGGTCGACCCCAACAACCACGTGCTGGCCGACACCACCTTCGACGGCAAGCCCTTCCCCTGGCTGGCGGGCAAGCGCAGCCCGGTGGCCTGGGTCAGGAACTGGGGCGCCGGGCGCGTCTTCTATCACTCGATCGGCCACGACACCGGCAACCTCGCCTGCCCCCAGGTACGCCGCCTGACGCGGCAGGGGCTGCAATGGGCGGTGCGCGCCTGAAGCGGCGGCCCGCGCGGCGCGCCCCGGCCGCCGCCGGTCGATCCGCGCCGCAATTCGCACAGCAATTCGCGGCGCATCCTTTTTCTCACTTTGCGGAACCCTCATGGCGAAGCTAACTGGCAGTCAAATCGTCGCCCAGACGCTGAAGAACTACGGCGTCGACTACGTGGCCGGCATCCCCGGCCACGGCATCTGGACGCTCACCGATGCCTTCCTCGAGAAGGACTCCGAAATCCCCTTCATCCAGGTCTTCCACGAGCAGAGCGCGGTGCACCTGGCCGACGGCTACTACCGCGTCTCGGGCAAGCCGATGGCGGCGGTCACCTCGATCGGCGCGGGCGCGAGCAATACCGTGATCGGCATGGCCACCGCCTATACCGATTCCACCAGCGTGGTGCTGATCACCGGCGGGCCGCCCACCCACATGCGCGGCCACGGCCTGCTGCAGGAGCTGGAGCGCTTCGTCGACAACGACTTCCCGAAGATCGCCGAGGCCGTCTCCAAGCGTCACTGGGTGGCGCAGCGCGTCGAGGAGCTGCCCTTCATCATGCATCGCGCCTTCAGCTCGATGCTGACCGGCCGCCCGGGCCCGGTCCATATCGAAATCCCGATGGACACCCAGGCCGAGGCGGCCGAGGTGACGCTGCACAAGCTCGAGGACCGCGTGCCGGTCGGCAAGGTGTTCCCCGATCCCGCCGCCATCGCCCGGGCCGCCGAGGTGCTGCGCGATGCCCGGCGCCCGGTGATGGTGATCGGCGGCGGCGTGATCACCGGCGAGGCGGCGGCCGAGGTGCGCGCGCTCGCCGAGCACTGGCAGGTGCCGGTGGTCACCACCTGGAACGGCAAGAGCGGCTTCCCCGAGGATCACCCGCTGTTCGGCGGCAGCGTCGGCCAGACCGGCACCCTGGCCGGCAACAAGCTGGCCTCGAGCGCCGACGTGATCCTCGCGGTCGGCTGCCGCTTCACCGACTGGTCCTCCTCGAGCTACGCGAAGGGCGTGACCTTCTCGATCCCGCCGGGCAAGCTGATCCACATCGACATCGATCCGCACGAGATCGGCAAGAACTATCCGGTGACGGTCGGCATCGTGGCCGACGCGAAACACGCGCTGGCCCATCTCGTCGAGGCCTTGAAGCACGACAGCGTCCAGCGCGACGACTACCTGGCGCAGCTCGCGCAGTACCTGGCCGAGTGGGAAGCCAAGCTGGCCACGCGCCGCGACTCCGATCGCTTCCCGTTCACCTCGCAACGGCCGCTGGGCGCGCTGCGCAAGATCTTCCCGCGCGACACCATCGTGGTGGTCGGCTCGGGCAACACGCAGGGCGCGGTCAAGCAGACCTTCCCCGTCTACGAGCCGCGCACCCACCTGACCTCGGGCGGCTTCTCGTCGATGGGCTGGGCCGTGCCCGCCGCGATCGGCGCCAAGCTCGCCAGGCCGGACAGCCCGGTGGTCTGCATCCTCGGCGACGGCGACTTCCTGATGACCTCGCAGGAGATCGCGATCTGCGTGACCAACCAGTTGCCGGTGGTGTTCATCATCCAGAACAACGCGGGCTACATGTCGATCCGCGGCGGCCAGCGCAAGCAGACCAGCCGCCATATCGGCACGGAATTCAACTACCCCGACGGCCGGCCCTATTCGCCGGACTTCGAGGCGATCGGCAAGGCCTTCGGCCTGAAATCCTGGCGCGTGGACAGCAACGAGGCGCTCGAGCCGATCCTGCAGGCCGCGCTCGATTGCAACGAGCCCTGCCTGATCGAGATCCCGACCGACCGCGATGCCGCCGGGCCCTGGGTGCCGGGCTGGTGGGATTTCCCGATCCCCGCCTACATCACCGACGAGCGCCAGGACGAATACGCGCAATTCCGGCAATCGGAACAACATCTGTAAGGCCTGCAAAGCAATGAACGACGCAATTCCCGTTCATCGTCGCGGCATCGACTCTCGGGACTTCGCTCCGGTGTTCCGGCGCGAGCTCGCGAGCGTCGAGCCCGGGGCGGACGGTACCGTGAGCTGCGAGGTGGCGGTGATCGGCTCGGGCATGGGCGGCTCCACCTTCGCCCATGCCCTGGCCGGCCGCGGCCTCGACGTGCTGGTGGTCGAGCGCGGCGATTTCCTGCCGCGCGAGATCCAGAACTGGAGCGCCGAGGCCGTCTTCCGCGACGGCCGCTACCGCAATGCCGAAGCCTGGTACGACGATGCCGGCAAGCCCTTCTCGCCCGGCGTGTTCTATTACGTGGGCGGCAACACCAAGGTGTTCGGCGCCATGCTGCCGCGCTTTCGCGAGGCGGATTTCCTCGCGATCGAGCATGCCGAGGGCATCTCGCCCGCCTGGCCGATCAGCTATGCCGAGATGGAGCCGTATTACGCCGCCGCCGAGCGGCTCTATCGCGTGCATGGCCAGGCCGGCCTCGACCCGACCGAGCCGTGGCGTTCGGCGGCCTATCCGTTCCCGGCCATCGCGCACGACCCCGCGCTGCACCGGCTGGAAGCGGCCATGCGCGCGCAGGGGCTGCGGCCCTTCACGATGCCCGCCGCGCTCGACCACGGCGCGGGCCGGCCCTGCGTGCTGTGCTCGACCTGCGACGGTTATCCCTGCCTGGTGGACGCCAAGGGCGACGCGGAGTTCTCCGCCTTGCGGCCGGCCATCGAGACCGGCGGCACGCGCCTGATGGTCGGCACGCGCATCGAGCGCCTGGTGATGTCCGCGGACGGCACGCGGGTGGAGCAGGCGCTCGGCACGCGCGACGGCCGGCCGGTCAGGATCCTGGCCAAGCGCTTCGTGCTGGCATGCGGGGCCGTCAACAGCGCGGCGCTGCTGCTGCGCTCGGCGGACCACCATCATCCCGCGGGCGTGGGCAACAGCTCCGGGCTGCTCGGGCGCAACTACATGGTCCACAACAGCACCTTCACGATCGCGATGGACCCGCGCCGCGTGAACCGGGTCGGCTTCCAGAAAACCCTCGCCGTCAACGACTGGTACCTGCGCTCGGAGGCGAATGCCTTCCCGCTCGGCAACATCCAGATGCTCGGCAAGATCCGCGAGCCGATGGTGAGCGGCATGGTTCCCTGGCTGCCGAAGGCGATCTCGCGCTACATCACGGACCACAGCGTCGATCTCTACCTGACCAGCGAGGACCTGCCGGATCGCGAGAATCGCGTGAGCTACGACAGCGAGCGCGGGGCCATCCAGGTGCGCTGGCGGCCCAACAACCTGGGCGCGCATCGCGAGCTGGTGCGCCGCACCGTGGCGATGATGCGCAAGGCGGGTTACCCGCTGGTGATGACCCGGCGCATGGGGATCGCGACCAACTCGCATCAGTGCGGCACCGCCGTGATGGGCACCGACCCGGGCAGCAGCGTGCTCGATACCGGCTGCCGGCTGCACGACGTCGACAATGCCTGGATCGTCGACAGCTCGTGGTTCCCCTCGTCGGCGGCGGTCAATCCGGCGCTGACGATCGCCGCCAACGCGCTGCGCGTGGCGCGGCAGTTCGGCTGAGCGATGAAACCGCGGCCGATGCCGATGCACCGCGTCGGTCGCGCGCCCGGTTCGGGCCATGCACCGGCCGCGCGCGCGGCCGGTGCATGCAGGCCGCGCGCGAACTCAGCCGCGCATCCCGGCGGCGAGGATGTCGAGCACGGCCCGGTGCAGCAGCGGATCGGCCGCCGCCACGACATCGCCCGCGGAACGCTCGGACAGCTCGCGCCCCTGCCAGTCGGTGATGCGCCCGCCCGCGGCTTCGACCAGCGGCACGATCGGCAGGTAGTCGTGCGGGGCGAGGCCCGCTTCGACCACGAGATCGCAGCGTCCCGCCACCAGCGCCGCGTAGTTGAAGCAGTCGCCGCCGTAACGATGGGTGCCCACGTGCTCGCGCAGGCGCTGGAACGCCGCGCCTTGGCGCGGCGTGAACTTGTCGGGGGTGGTGGTGGCCATGCCGGCGAGGCGGATCTCGCCGATCCGCCTCGGGCTGGCCCAGGCGCTCGCTTGCCACGAGCACAGCCGCTGGTCCAGCGCGGGAAGCTCGATCGCGCCGAGCCAGGGGCGCCCGTCTCGCAGCACGCCGATCAGCGTGCCCCACAAGGGGCTGCCGGTGGCGAAGGCGCGCGTGCCGTCGAGCGGGTCGATGATCCAGCGCGCCGCCGCCGAGGCATCGGCGGGCAGGTCGGCCGACGCACCGCATGCCTCGCCGACCTGCTCACCGAATTCCTCGCCCAGGATCGCGTCGCGCGGATGGCGCCGGCGGACCAGCTCGCGCAGCGCCAGCTCGATCTCGCGATCCAGCGCGGTGACGGGCGAGGCATCCGCCTTGCGCTCGAAGCCGACGGGCCGCTCGAGCGCGCGCAGGGCCAGCCCGCGCGCGAGCGCGCACATCCGTTCGATGGTCTGCCGGTAGGCGGCGGTATCGACCTCGCATGCTGCGGCTGGCATCGGCGCTTCCTCCGTGGTCCGGATTGCAGTATCGGCCCGCCGCCGGGCGGTTTCAACTTCGCAAACGGCCCCTGAGCGACGCAGGAATACGCAGCGAGGCATTCACCTCGACGCACTCACCCCGACGCACTCACCCCCAAGCACGGGCCTCGCCGAACCGACGCAGCGCCCGCCCCTTTCGCCAGGCCCCGCATCCGCGGCGGCCGCCCCGCCCATCGAGCATGCCCATGGACCGCTCCCGAGACCTGGCCAACCTGGCCGCCAACCTCGCCCTGCTGGTGGCGAGCTACGATTCCGTCGCCGATTTCTGCCGGCGGCTCAACATCAACCGCCAGCAGTTCAACAAGTACCTGGCGGCGCATCACGTGCCCTCGCAGAAGGTGCTGCTGAAGATCGCCAAGTTCTTCCTGATGGAGCCCGCCGACCTGTTTCGCAATCCTGCCGATTTCCGCGGCTTCTACGAAGGGCTCGAGCACGAGCTGCCGATCGATCTCAAGGGCTCGCCGGGCCTGGCGCGCTTCCTGCCGCTGATCGAGTCGTCCACCACCTCGCTGCAGGACTTCCTCGGCGTCTATTACCGCTATCACCAGTCGTCGATCTACAAGGGCCGCGTGCTGCGCTCCGTCACCTGCCTGTACCAGCACGACGCGATGGTGGAATACGTCACCGTGGAGCGCTTCCCGCTGCTGGGGCAGGCGAACCGGGTCGGGTATTCGTTCACCTACCGCGGTTATTGCTTCCTGCTCGGCGACCGCATCTTCATGGTCGATTTCGAGGGCCGGCAGAAGAACGAGATGACCTTCTCCGTGCTCACGCCGCAGCATCGGCGCCCGATCCGCTTCCTCTACGGGCTGCTCACCGGCGTGGCCTCGTCCTCGTTCCGGCAGCCGTTCTCGACGCGGCTGGCCTTCGGCTTCGTCGAGCGCGGCCCGATCCGCAAGCGCCATCTGCGCCAGGCGACCATCCTCGCGCCCGGCGACGACTCGATACCGGTGGAGGTCGAGCAGTACCTGAGCGGGGAGCAAGCTCACGTGGTCTGGGGCGGGGAAGGCTGAGGCGCTGGGGCGGAAGTCGAGACAGGGGCCGGCCCGCGCGGCCGGCGGCGAATGACGGCCGATGTCGATCGAGGGCTGCAGGTTCGGCCAACGACGAAGCACCTCGGCGATCGCCGCCGGCATCGAGCCCCGCCGCGAATCTCGCGCGATGGCGAGAAGACGACGCGACGAGAAGACGAGACGACGAAGATCCGCCTTATCGCGCGCGCCGGCCGCGCGGCTTCGCGGCCGGCGGCGGCGCGGTGGTGGCGCGCACGATGCATTCGGTGGGGAAGATCGTCCGCTCGACCTGCTGCTCGCCGGGTGCCGCGCCGAGCAGGGCGTCGAGGATGCGGGCCGCCTCGCGTCCCTTGTCGATCAGCGGCTGCCGGATCGTGGTGAGCCCGGCGCCGGCGGCCTCGGGGATGTCGTCGAAGCCGATCACCGACAAGGCCGACGGCACCGCGATCCCGCTCTCGCGCGCCGCCTTCAGCACCGCCAGGGCCATCACGTCGGAGGTCGTCGCGATCGCGCTCAGGCCCGGCCTGGCGAGCAGTTGCGCGGCGGCCCAGTCGGCCGCGGCCTCGTCGAAACCGCCGGCCTCGACGATCGCCACCTCGCCGAAGCCGAGCCCGACCTCCTCCAGCACCGACAGATATCCCTTGAGACGCGCCGACACCACGCGCTCGGTCGAGCGCGCGAGCCGCCGCGCGCTGACCTCGCCGCGCACGCCGTCCGGGCGCAGCCGCTCCACCACGATGCCGATGCCGCGATGCCCCTGCTCCACCAGGTGGCGCATCTGCGCCCTGCCCGCCTCGAAATCGTCGATGCCGACGAAGGGCGTGCCCTCGATCAGCGGCGCGTCGACCACCACCAGCGGAATGCCCTGCCGGATCGCGACCTCGATGCCGGGGTAATGGTCGGGCAGGCTGTGCACGATCAGGCCGTCCACGAAGCCGCGCACCGCCAGGCTGGTGCCGCTGGCCGGATCGTTGGCGATCGACTTCTGCAGCGGGAACAGCGAGAGCGCCACGTTCGACTGCTCGTTGATCTCGGCGATGCCGCGCAGCAGCGCGACCGTGGAGGGATCGGTGAACGCATAGGGCAGCTCGTCCATGATCATCAGGCCGATCGCGCCGACGCGGCCCGATCGCAGGCTGCGCCCGCGCACGTTCGGGCCGGGATAACCGAGCCGCTTGGCCACGCCGAGGATGTGCTCGCGCTGCGCGTCCGAGATCTCGGAAGGTTTGTTGTAGGCATAGGACACCGCCGGCTGGGACACTCCCGCGGCCAGCGCGACGTCCTTCATCGACACTTTTCGATTCATGTAGGAATTGGGATCCTGTCGGCGCGTGCGCGCCGGATTCTGCATTCGAGGAAAGCCGCCCGGGACGACCGGGCCGCATTCGATCGGATGAATTTACATGAAAACGGGAAATTGCCGTGATTTTCGCCGGTGAAATGGCGCGAGGCGGGCCGGGACGCAGGCTCGCGACACGCCGCGCCGAACCGAGATGCGCCTTGCCCGCGCGCGGCTCGCCACCGCCGCGCTGCGCTTCGAATACCTGCTCACGCGCGC
>NZ_VWWK01000354.1:0-2562 GCF_011753035.1 Burkholderia sp. Ax-1720
GCCACCGTGCGGCGCGCTCCGAACACGCGCAGCAGCATCCAGGCCACGTGCGGATCGTCGAGGCTCGTCAGGCGGCCGTCGTGGACGGCCAGCACGCCCGCGATCCGGCCGTCGGGCGCGAGCGCGAGACGCGGCGGGCTCGGGCCGCGGCGGCGGCCGAGCTGACGCGGCCCTTGCTGCGCGCCATCACCCTGTTCGAGGTGCTGCACCGGCTCGACTATCGCGCGGTGATGCTGATCGCGCTGCGGCAGGCCGAGGGCGGGGTGAGGATCGATGCGCGTGCCCGTGATTCGCTGGCCGCCTCGCGCTGGCTGGCGCGCTTGCGCGAGGCGCGCTCCGACTGGCAGGTCGAGATGTCGGGCGTCGAGGGGGAGCCGGGCCAGGGCACGACGGGCACGATCCGCTTCGCGGTGCGGATCCGCTGGCCCGACGCGGTGCCGCTGCCTCGCGCGGCTCGTGCCGATTTCTTCGTAGCGCGGGGAGGGCGGCGATGATGAAGGCGATCGTCGCGCGGGTCTGCCCGCATGCGGGGGTGCGCCGGCTGCTGGCCCTGGCCGGCGTCGCGTCGGCCGTGTTCGGCGGGTTGTGGGCCGTGTCCGGCGAGCGCGACTGGAGCGGTATCGCCGGGGCTCGCGCCCGGCACGGTGAAGCGCTGGCGCAGCGGGAACTGGCCGAACGGCGGCTGGATTTGCAGCCAGACTCGCAGCAAGACCCGCGGCCAGACCCGCGATCGATCGAACCGGAGCCATCGCGCCAGGAGGAAGTGCCGGGGCAGTCCTCGCTCGACGCTCGCGCGGGCCGATCCCCGGCCTTGCCCGAAAACCGGCGCGACGAGGGTGAGCCGCTGCTCGATCCTGGTTGGCAGTTGATCGCCGGCGCCCACGACAGCGGCTTGCGGATTCGCCGGCTCGGTCCCGCGCAGCAGGCTGGAGCCGAGGCGGCGGCCGGCGGCATGCGGTACTACGACGTCGCCGGCGATGGCCGCTTCGGGGCAATCGGCGCCTGGGTCCGCTCGCTCGCCGCGCTGCCGATGGCCGTGGTGCCGGTCGGCATCGAGGTGCAGCGCCAGGGCGACGGGGCGAGTTTCTCGGCGCGTCTGGCCGTGTCGCCGTCCGGGCCGGACGCGCCGGATGTCGCGCCTGGAGCGGTAGCGACGGCTGCTTCCGGCCTGGGCGCAGCCGAGGCCGGCGCCGATTTCGGCGGCCGCGAGCCGGCGGCGATGCCGCGCGTCGCCGGCATTGTGCGCGATGCGCGTCGCGGGCTCGTGCTGTTCGACGCGGAGGCGGGGGCCTGGTCCGCTTCGGTGGGCGAGCGCGTCGGTGCCGAACGCATCACGCGCATCGATGCGGATGGGGTCTGGCTGGGTCTCGACGATGGCGGCGGTGCGCGGCATCGCATGGTTTTGCGCGGGGAGGCGGAGCGATGACGCACGATCGAGGGAGGTTTGCGCGCCTGCTTGTTGCGCCGTGTGCGTTCTGGTTGGCGATCGGCCATTCGTCGCCGGCCCGGGCGATGCTGCGGCCGCCCTTGCCGATGGTGATGCCGGCCGCGGCGCTGGACAGCATCGGCTGGTTCGATCCCGAGGCGGGGCGCGTGGGCGGCGGCAGCGCGCTGACGGATCCGGAGGACGCGGGCATGGCTCCGGCCGCTGCCGCCGAGCGATACGGCGGTGAGGGCATGGCTGCCTCGGCCGCCGGCATTTCACCCTTGCCGGCTGGCGAACCGAAGGAGCCGGGGCCGCAGGGCGGTCTCCCGCTCGCGACCGGGGCTAGCCAGGTGACGGATGAAGCGCCCACGTCGGCCACGCGTGCCGACGGCAAACCGCCCGAAGCCACCCGGCAGGGCCTACCGCCGCCCGCCCTTGAGGGCCCGCCGATTCCGTTGCCCCCGCCCGAGCGGCTGTCCAGTCCCGTCACCGTCCCGCGCGCGGCTGCCGACCGGCGCAGGATCTCGCTCGACCTGCGGCAGGCTCCGCTCGCGGCCGTGTTCGACGCCTTCGCGCGTTTCACGGGGCAGAGCGTGGTGCTGAGCGGCCGCGTGCAGGGCAGCGCCACGCTGCGCATCCACGACGTTCCCTGGCGCGACGCGTTCGATGCGCTGCTGGACGCCAACGGCCTGGCGATGGCGATGCGCGGCGACGTGATCTGGGTGGCGCCGGCGGCCGAACTGACGGCGCGCGAGCGTGCGCGCTTCGAGGCCCATGCGCGGATGGCCGACCTCGAGCCGCTGGCGAGCCGCACCTTCCTGCTGCGCTACCCGCGCGCCAACGATGTCGCGCGGCTGCTGACCGGCGCCGCCGCCAACCAGCGCGTGCTGTCGCGGCGCGGCTCGGTGCTGGCCGATGCGCGCACCAATTTGCTGTTCGTCACCGACCTGGACGGCCGGCTCGCGCAGATCGCGGCCCTCGTCGCGCAGCTCGACCGGCCCTCGCGCCAGGTGTTGATCGAGGCGCGCGTGGTCGAGGGCGAGCGCGGTTTCTCGCGCGAGCTGGGCGCACGGATCGCCTTGCGCACCACGCGCTCGCTGGCGCGCGGCGAGGGGGCGGGCAGCGGCGGCGCGCCG
>NZ_VWWK01000355.1:0-2547 GCF_011753035.1 Burkholderia sp. Ax-1720
CGCCGCCCGGTGCGTGCGCCGCGGTGGCTGCCCGCAGCCGCCGCGCGGTCTCGCCCTCGACGCGCATCGCCGCCAGTTGCGCCTGCAGCATCGGCAGGCGCGCGGCCACGCGCGCACGGCCGGTCTCGGCCGGCTCCCAGAGCACCGAGTAGACGAATGCGACCGCGGCCACCGAACCGACCACGAACAGCATGGCCCGCTCGCGCGGGGTACGGGCGTCGAGCCAGGTCCTTACGGCTTCGCTTGCCGCGTCGAAGCGAGGGTCCATTTCGCGTTGTCCTCCTGGACGGACAGGCCCTGGGCCTGCAGGCGACGGCGCAGGCCGCCGGTATCGACTTGCGTGCCGGGACGCAGGCTCATGGCCAGCGTGCCCTCGTGATAGTCGAGCGTCGCGATCGCATCGGCCGGCACCGGCGCCAGCGCCCGCGCCAGGGCGGCGGCCAGCACCGTGAAATCGTCCGCGCGCGGCTCGCCGGCCTGGGCGCGCAAGCGCTCGACGCCGGCATGCAGTTGCGCCGGCGGATCGAGCACCGCCGTCGTGCCGGGCAGCGCGGCACGCAGTATCTCGCCCATCTGCGTGCTCAACGCGGTTTCTCGCGCGCGCATCCGGTAGGCATCGAAGTTGACCGTCACCAGGGCAAGCACCAGCCCGGCCGCCGCGAACCCGATCGCGAAGCGCCACGGCCGCCAGCCGGGCGCCGCCGAAGCACCGCCGCGCGCGCTCGCGGCGAATTCGAACTGGCACAGATCGAAGCGGCAGCCGAGCGCGCCGCGCGCCAGCCGCTCCCAGGGCAAGCTGCGCGCGGCGAGCGGGAACGCGCTGCCGGCCACGTGCTCGAAGCCCGGCATGCCGGCCTGCATATCGGCATGCGTGTGGCCGCCGCGCGCCTCGCCCGCCTCATGCGTCGCGGCCAGCGGACCGAGCGGCGTCAGCGCCAGCGCGTGCACCGTCACCGGCTGCCGGCTGGCCAGGCTCGCGATCGAGCCGTCGAGCGCCGAGGCATGGGTCTCGAAACCGAAACCCGTGCCGCCCTGCTTCACCGCGACGTCGAGCCAGCCCGTGCCGCCGCTGTCGCGATCGTCGCCGGCGTGCAGCGCACGCGACACGATCAGCACGTCGGCTGTCGCGAGGACAGGCACCTCGCGCCCGGCGGCGGCTCCGGGGGTCGGCGAGGCGGCTTCGGCCGTCGTGCTCGCGGCGGCCGAAGCCATCGCCACCGGGCCGGCATCGGACAATCCCGGTTCGCGACGCTCGCCCTCGTGCTCGCCCGCCGGCCCCTGCTCGCCGGGCGCCACGCGCGGCGGCTCCGCCGTCTCGCTCGACGGCATGCAATGGATCAGCGGTACCGCGCGCACGCGGCGAAAACCGGCCGCCGCCACCGCATCGAGCAGTGCGCCGAAGCGCTCGCGATCCACCACGGCCAGTTGCCGCGCACCGTCGGCGGCCGGCTCGGGCCCGACGGCCACGTGGCAGTGTTGCGGATCGTCGATCAGGTACTCCTCGACCACGTTCGGCAGGATCCGCCGCAGCTTCATGCCCGTGACGGGCGGCAGGACCGCCTCGACCAGCAGCGTGTCGCGCGCGGCCAGCACCAGCACCGCGAGGCCGGCGGCGGGCCAGGCCTCGGCCTCGGCGATGCCGGTCAGCTCGAGCCGCCCCTGGCGGTCGAAACGCGCGTAGGGCATCGGCACGCCGCGCCAGCTCGCGGCATCGAACGCATCGAGCGGCGGCAACAGGACGATCAGGCTCGACATCGCGGATTTCCGTTGATCATGGACAGGTGTAGCGAACGGCGCGTCATGGCCGCCGCACCATGAAATTGCCGATCCCGGTGGAGATCACCTCCAGCCTCACCGAGTCGGACGACAGCGTGATGGTGATCGGCGCATCGATGCTCTCGTCGCCGATCACCACGCGCGAGACGGGCTTGCCGCCGTCGCTGTAGCGGATCGCCACGCCGGTCACCTCGGCGCCCCAGCGGCGCGGCTTGAACAACTCGTCGCCCATGACGATCCAGGTGCCGTTCTCGGTGCGCTGCATGAAGCGATAACCGCCGCCCACCGGTTGCCAGGCGATCGGCAGGGCACGCACCTGCGCCTCGTCGCCGGCCGATTCGAGCAGGCTGGCGAGGCGCTGCGCATCCTCGGCGAGCTCGCTGCGCCGGTTGCGCGAAGGCGCCAGCGTGACGGCCGCCACCAGCAGCCCCGCGATCAGCAGCACCACCAGCATCTCGATCAGCGTGAAGCCGCGCTGCCGCCGCCGGCCGCCGCGTGTCGATGCCGTCATCATGCATTCACCCTCGTGTCAAAGAATGTCGATACCGCAACCTCACGGGCGCCTTCGGGCGCCGCGCACCGTTCGCCATGAAAGCCGCCGAATTGCTTCGTCTTGCCCGACAACCCGTGACGCTTTCCTCGCTCGCGCCGAGCCTCGCGACGCTGGTCGCGGCCGCCGCGTTCGCCGCGATCGGCCTGTGGTCCGCCAGGGTGCTGCGCAGCCCCGAGCCGCCGGCCGTCGCGGCGCCCGCCCAGGCCGCGCCGCTCGAC
>NZ_VWWK01000356.1:0-2543 GCF_011753035.1 Burkholderia sp. Ax-1720
CAGCGCAACACGGCCGACGAATTCGTGCCGCTGCCCTCGGCCTCGGCCGAGCTGCCGCGCGCGGCCCGAACCCATGCGCCGATGCTCGCATCGGCCACCCGCCCCGCCGCGCTCGCGCAGCGGGCCGAACCACCGTCCCGGCAGCCGGCTCCGCCGATCGCGGGCTGAGCCCGGCACGTCACCCCAAGGGATCAACCATGTACGAACCGCTCGACCCGTACGCCAAGGATTTCAACGAGATCCGCACGCTGCTCAACGCGCCGGACAGCCAGGACCGCGTCAACGCACTGCGCGCGGCGCTCGACGCGACCGCCGAGAAGATCGGCGCGACGCCGTCGACCAACGAACTCGACCGCAGCAACCTCGCGAAGCTCTATCGCGGCTTCCTCGCGACCTCGCGGGCGCTGGCGAAGCTGCAGGAGCAGCGCGCGAACGCGTCGTAACCGATTCGCGGGCGGCCCGCCGTCCTCGAACGCTGCCTGCCGCGCGGTCCGGGCCGAAAAGCCCGTCCCGACCCGGCCGGCAATGAACCGCAGTTGCAGTTCCGTAGTTTTCGCAACCAAACCTAGACACGCGAGGTACACCATGCCTTTTCCGAATGTCAGCTCGATGGTGGGCACCGCCAGCAATCTGGCCAGCACCGCCGGTAACGTGATGAACGGTGCCGCCAACACGGCCGCCGGCAGCGCGGATTCCGCATCCACGCAAGCGCAGATGCAGAGCATCAGCAACCAGATGAACCAGATGACGCTCGCCTCGGCGCAGATGCAGCTCCAGCAGAGCATGGCCGCATCGCTGGCCAACGTGATGAAAAGCGGCGCGAGCAACGTCAAAAGCGCATCGCAAGGCGGCTAATCGCGCCAACCGGCGTCGCCTCACGCGGCGCCATCGCGGCGGCCCTGCCCGGTTTCGGGCGGCCGCCTCTTTTTGTTTTCTCGATTCATCCCCGATTTACCCGAACCCTTAGCGCATCGCATGAGCTCCGACCGATATACCTGGCTGATCGAGGATCTGTGCGCCGTCATCGACCTGCCCGACGTCCAGAACGTACTGGAGACGCGCGCCATCGAAGTGGAAGGATTCGACGTACGCCTCGATTATTTCGATAACGATATCGACGCGATGTATGCGAACTTCCACTATGGAACCGTCACCGCCGGCCGCACCCTGACGATCTTCCGACTGATGCTGGAGGCGAACCTGCTGGTCTACGCCCAGGATCAGGCGCAAATGGGGATCGACACAGATACCGGGAACGTGGTACTGATACTGCGCATCCCGTTCGACAGCGGCGTGGACGGCGCGGAACTGGCGGACCTGCTCGCCCATTACGCGGAACACGGCCGCTACTGGCGGCGCAACATCATGGAATCGAGTGACGACATGTTCGACGGCATCGCATCCGGGGAGTACGTCTGGTTGCGCGCTTGACCGCCCGGCGCCGCTCGGCCGATCAACCCGAGTCTGGCGCCACGCGTAGTCCCCGATGTCGAAATCCGTCTCTCCGCGCGCGCCCATCCGGCGCCGCGTCCCGGCGCCGGCCGATACCCCGGGCGGCCGCACCATCGCCTTCTCCCGCTTCTGGCTGCTGCGCGACGCGGGCCTGCTGATCGCCGACGGCGAGATCGTCGCGATCGGCGCGCGCCCGCTCGCGATCCTGATCCTGCTGATCGACGCCAACGGCCGCGCGGTGCCGGTGGCCACGCTGCGCGACGCGATCTGGCCGGGCCTCGAGGTCGACACCAATACCGTCCAGTCTCAGATTTCCGCCCTGCGCCGCGCGCTCGGCGACGACCGCGACCTGATCGAGACCGTGCCGGGCCGCGGCTACCGCTTCGCCGGCGACCTGCGCGTGGTGGAGCGGCCCGATATCGACGGCGGCGAGCGCCTGGCGCGCGATGCCGCGCCGCCCGACGAGCTGATGGCGCTGCCCGAGGCCGAGGCCGATGCCGCCGCGCCGCGCGCGCGCGACACGCTCACCCACGCCCAGCCGCATGACCCTACCCCCTTCGTCGGCCGCCACGCCGAGCTGGCCGAGCTGCTGGCCACGGTGCCGGCGGTGCGCGCCGTCACGCTGACCGGCGCGGCCGGGATCGGCAAGACGCGCCTGGCGATCGAGGCCGCGCGCGGCCTGGCGCCGTCCTTCCCGGATGGCGTCGCCTACGTGCCGCTGGCGACGCTGTCGGCGCCCGATCGGGTGGTGCACGCGATCGCCGACGCGCTCGACGTCGACACCCGCGGCGGCGAGCTGGACGCGGCCCAACTGGCCGAAACATTGCGGGAACGGCGCTTGCTCATCGTGCTCGACCACGCCTCGCCGGTGCGCCACGCGGTGGCGCGCGTGATCGAGCACCTCACCGCCGCCACCCAGGGCGTGCACGTCCTCGCCACCGGCGACACGCCGCTGGCGGTGGGCGGCGAACGCGCGATCGCGGTGGCGCCGCTCGGCGTCTCGGCCGACACGCACCAGCCCTACGATTCCGGCAACAGCGACGCGCTGGCGCTGTTCTTCGCGGCCTTCGCGCGCCGCCAGCGCCGCGACG
>NZ_VWWK01000357.1:0-2530 GCF_011753035.1 Burkholderia sp. Ax-1720
CACCGTGTCGATCGTGAAGCGCGTGTCGAACAGGCGCACGAAGGGGCCGATCGCGCAGGAGGCGTTGTTGTCCTTGCACTTGCCCAGCAGCAGCGCCGAGCGGCCCTCGATATCGCGCAGGTTGACGAGGCCGACAGCGCAGCCGACAGCGAGGCCGACAGCGCGGCCTTGGCGGCGAGGGCGCGCAGGCCCTCGCGGGGAACGGAGCGGGTCATCGCGTCAGTCCTGCAGGCGGCGCGCCGCGACGCGACGCAGCGCGCGGTACAGCAGGGCGGCCATCGCGATCGCCGCGAGCACGCCGCCCAGCACCAGCAGCAGCGGATGCGAGGACAGCGCCCAGCGCAGGTACTCGAAGGGCGGCAGCTTGCCGAGGTAGTAGCTGTCGCCGTTGGTGGTGACCGTCACCGAGCGGCCGTGCACCACGTCCATCGCGCCCTGCACCTGGGGCAGCACGTCGGCGTCGAGCAGGGCCGAGGTGATCTCGGCTTCCGATTCGCCCGGCGAGCTGATCAGCGCGACCACGCTGCGGCCGGCGCGCAGCGGCGACTCGAAGCCGGTGATCAGCGCGCTGTCGCCGTTGCTGACCAGGGAGAGATCGGCGCGCGCCGGGGTGCGCTCGATGCCGTGCGGGCCGTGCCACCAGTTGGCGATGCGCGGGCCGAGGTCGGACAGCGTGAAGCTGCTGGTCTCGCCGTCGCTGGAGAAGGGCATCGACTTGGCCCAGCGCTGCAGCAGCGGCTGGCGCCCCGGGCCGCCGATCATCAGCAGGTCCTTGTCGGCGAGGCTGTCGACCTGGCCGGGGCCGGCCACCGTCACGCCGGTCACAGGGTAGCCGGTCGATTCGCCCATCCGGCCCATCGCCAGCAGGAACAGGCTGTAGTCGCCCGGAGTGGCTTCGTCGGGCAGGATCGCGGCGGTCTGCGAGAGATCGGCCAGGCGCGTGAACGGGAAGCCGCTGTTGGCGAACGCGGCCAGGTCGGGCAGCGCCATGTAGTGCGGGAACGGCGAGAGGTCCAGGGTCGAGTCGGGATCGATCGTGCCTTCCACGTTCGGCAGCAGCGCGCCGGCGCAGTCGCCGGTGTTCGGGATGTCGTAGTAGTACTGCAGGTTCAGCTGCGAGTGCGGGGTCAGCAGCAGCGGCGGCACCTGCACGATGTGGCGCGCGCTGCCGGTATCGCCCGACTCGGCGCCCAGGCGTCCCAGGAAGCGCGCGATGCTGAAGCGCGAGGGGTCGACCGCCGGGATCTGCAGCGAGCGCACGAAGCGGTTGTTGACGCTGATGTTCAGCGAGGAGCGATCCGGGCGCGGGCGCACCGAATAGCGGTAGCGCAGGTCGAGCGAGGCGCCGTTGGTGTTCCACATGAACAGGTCGGGCGGCACGCGCATGGTCAGCGAGATCGCGCCGGCGTCGTAGCCCTTCACCGACAGCGCGCGCGAGTCGGCCAGCTCGCCGAGCCGCACCGGGCGCGCGGTCGGCAGCCAGTTCGGCGCGTCGTAGGGCTGGCGCGGCTTGAGCGTGACCAGCTGGGTGATGGTGGTGCTGGTGCCCGACAGCGCGTTCTGGCCCAGCGCCAGCGCCGCGGCGGCGGTCTTCAGCTCGTCGCCGTTGCGGCCCAGCACCAGCAGCAGCGAGCCGCGCGCGTTGTCGTCGCGCGCCATCACGGCGATGGTCGGGCCGCTGATGGCGGGCAGCGCGAGGCCGGCCGGATGCGAATCGGCCAGCGCGAACAGCACCGCGTTGCCGGCCAGCGGCAGGCTGCCGACCTGGGCCGGGAACAGCGCGCCGCGATAGCCCGCCAGCGAGCCGAACCACGAGGCCAGCGTGCCGGCCGCCTCCAGCGTGGCCGGGTCGGGCTTGTCGGCGAACACGAAGGGCAGCTCGAGGCGGCGCACGTCGCGGCGGTCGAAGAAGGGCGCGGGCAGCGCGCCCAGCTCCGGCTTGACCGGCAGCGAGGCGTAGCTGAGGTCCAGCGAGCTGGCGTTGCTGACGGTGGCCCACAGCGTGGAGTTGGCCGGATCCTCGCAGCGCCGCGTGTAGTGGCCCACCAGCTGGACGTTGAGGTGGTTGAACTCGGTGATGAAGCGCGGATCGAGCGGCACGTCGCGCGCCACCGTGGTGCCGGCCTGCGCCTGCGGCACCGGCAGGGTGGCGGCCACCTCGCCGTTGATCAGCACCTTGAGCTGCGACATGTCGGGCAGCAGGGCCGGCGAGTAGCTGTAGATCAGGTGCAGGGTGGCGGCGGTCACCACCTCGTCGTTGCGTACCGAGAAGGGCACGCCGTTCTGGCCGTCGGTGCCGCGCAACTGCAGCGGGTCGAGCGCGCCGAGATCGGCGAAGCTGAGCGTCTGGCGGCGCCCGCCCGGCACCAGGGTGCCGGGGTTGGCGGTGGTCGGCGGGCGCATGCCGAGCAGCTTCTGCTGCTCCGGCGGCAACGGCGGCGCGACCAGCGCGAAGGCCGGCTGGCTGCCGGCGCGCGGATCGAACTGGCGTGCCGCGCTCGGCGCGCCGACCGAGCCGGCCGAGAGCGCG
>NZ_VWWK01000358.1:0-2526 GCF_011753035.1 Burkholderia sp. Ax-1720
AGCGCGGCGGCGCCGGCCGTGCGCAGCGCGCGCCGGCGGCCCGGGCGCGCGGCCTCGGGCGATGCGGTATCGAGCGGACGAGACATATCGGATTCCTCAACGTAGCGAGCAGTGGCGTGAAGGTGGCGGGGCCGGTGCATGGCCGGCCCCTGGAACTTGGAACGGCGGTCAGTCGAGCAGCTCGGGTTCCTGCTCGACCAGCCCCGCGTAGAGGCTTTCGAAGGCCTGCAGCGCGCCGTCGGGCTTGCCGATCTGGCCATGCGTGTGGCGCGCGGTGGCCGCGTCGATCGGCTGGGTGGTGCCGGCCGCTTCGGCGAGCAGGGCGGTATGCGCGACGTTGTCGAGCGCGATGTACCACCAGGCCGCCGCCTCGACCGTCGGGCCGCCGGTCAGGATGCCGTGGTTCTTCAGGATCACGCCCTTGTGCGTGCCGCCCTCGGGCTTGGCCAGCGCCTGCGCGATGCGATCGCCCTCGCTGGTGTCGACCACCATGCCGGTGAAGTCGTCGAACAGCGCGTGGTCCTCGTAGAACACGCAGGCGTCCTGGGTCAGCGGCGCCAGCGGGCGGCCCAGCGTCGACCAGGCCTTGCCGTAGGTCGAGTGCGTGTGGGCGGCGGCCACCAGCTCGGGATGGGCCTCGTGGATCGCCGCGTGGATCGCGAAGGCGGCCTTGTTGAGCGGGCGCTCGCCGATCACGGTCTCGCCGCGGCCGTTCACGAGCAGCAGGTCCGAGACCTTGATGCGCGAGAAATGCACGCCGAGCGGATTGACCCAGAAATGGTCGGGCAGCTCGGGATCGCGCGCGGTGATGTGCCCGGCTAGGCCCAGCGCGAAACCGTGCCGCGCGAACAGGCGGAACGCGCCGGCCAGGCGCTCCTGGCGATGGCGGCGCTCGGCCGCGATGCTCGTGCGCGGCGCCGGCGGATCGAACCAGAATTTCTGCTGTGGTCGCGGATTGATCGCGAGACCGGAGGGCGTGCGGGACTGCAGCGGCAGGACGGTGGACATGATCGGCTCTTCGGTTGTGGGGGCAGAGGGGCGGCTAGCGGCCCGGCGGCTGGCGCCCGGGCCGCGGTCCGTCACGGCAGTCGCGGCGGTGGGGGCGTCCTGGCCTGGTTTCGGCGAGGCTGCCCGTGCCGTTCGCGCTGCCTGCTTGCTTGCGCTGTCTTCGCGCCTGCGGATCGAATCGAATCGAATCGATGCTGATGCGTTCACGCCGCGGCGCGGTTTGCCTGGCGCGCCGTCACCAACTCGCGCACGCGCGGGATCAGCTCGCGGCCGTAGTCGGTCGCGTCCTCGAGCGGATCGAAGCCGCGGATCAGGAAGGTGGTGACGCCGATGTCGTAGTAGTCGGCCAGCGCGTCGGCCACCTGCTCGGGCGTGCCGACCAGCGCGGTCGAGTTCGAGCGGCCGCCGCTCAGTTGGGCGATCTCGGTCCACAGCCGCTTGTCGACGCGCGAGCCGCGCTCGGCGGCGGCCAGCAGGCGCCGCGCGCCCTCGCTCTGCTGCGGGCTGCCCACGCCGAGCCCGGCCGCCTCGCGCAGCCGGCGCGTTTCGGCCAGGATGCGCCGAGCGCGATCCCAGGCGGCGTCCTCGGTGGCGGCCAGGATCGGCCGGAACGATACCGAGAAGCGGATCTGCCGGCCTTGCGCGGCCGCGGCGGCGCGCACGCGGCCGGTCAGCTCGCGCACCTGGTCGAGCGATTCGCCCCACAGCGCGTAGATGTCGGCGTGCTTCGCGGCCACCTCCAGCGCCGCCGCCGAGGCGCCGCCGAAATAGATCGGCACGTGCGGGCGCTGCGCCGGCTTCACCTCGGAGAAGCCCTGGCGGAAGCGGTAATAGGTGCCCTCGTGGTCGAACGGCCGGTCCTCGGTCCAGATCCGGCGCAGGATGCCGAGGTATTCGTCGGTGCGCGCGTAGCGCTGGTCGTGATCGAGGAAATCGCCGTCGCGCTGCTGCTCGCTGTCCGAGCCGCCCGAGATGAAGTGCACGCCGAGCCGCCCGCCGCTGAACTGGTCGAGCGTGGCGATCTGGCGCGCGGCCAGGGTCGGCTCGGTGAAGCCGGGCCGGTGCGCCAGCATGAAGTTCACGCGCTCGGTGACGGCCGCCGCGTAGGAGATGGTCAGCGTCGCCGAGGGACCGGTCGAGTGATGCGGCACCAGGATCCGGTCGAAGCCGGCCTGCTCGTGGGCCTGGGCGAAGGCGCGCACATAGTCGCGATCGACCACGGGGCCCGCGGGCGGGTGGATCTCGGACTGCTTCTGGCTCTGGATCATGCCGATGAATTCGACGCTCATCGCGGGGCTCCGGGTGCGGGCGGCCCGGCGCGGGCCGGGCGGAAAGGGAAAGAGGGCGGGGCCGGTGGCGGCCAGGGAGCTGGACCAGTTGCGCGTACAGCCCATGACGCGATTTCGCGATCCGCCCATCCTCGACGGCCGCCAGGATCGCGCAGCCCGGCTCGTGCAGGTGATGGCAGTTGTAGAAGCGGCAATCGGCCAGCAGCGGCCGGAATTCCGGGAAGGCGCG
>NZ_VWWK01000359.1:0-2494 GCF_011753035.1 Burkholderia sp. Ax-1720
CATGGGCGAGGCGGCCGGCTTGGCCGCCCGGGCCGCGCCCGCCGCCGCCGCGGATTCCGCCTCGCGTCGCGAGGCCGCCGCGGCCTCCATCATGCCGCGCATGTCGAAGCCCGAAGGATGCTGGTAGACGCGCAGCCCGAACTCGGGCAGCACGGCGAGCAGGTGATCGAAGATATCGCCCTGGATGGTCTCGTAGTCGAGCCAGGTGGTGGTATCGGTGAAGCAGTACAGCTCCATCGGGATGCCCTCGGCCGTCAGCGGCAACTGGCGCGCCATGCGCGTCATGCCGCGATGGATGCGCGGGTGGCGCTGCAGGTAGCTGTCGCAATAGGCGCGGAAGGTGCCGAGGTTGGTCAACTGGCGGCGATTGCCCATCCACTCGCCGTCGGCGCCGAGCGCGCCGTTCCATTCGGCCAGCGTGTCGCGCTTGCCCGCCAGGTAGTCCTTCAGCAGCGTGAAGCGCTCCAGCCGCGCGATCTCCTCGGTGCTCAGGAAGCGCACGCTGCTCGCGTCGACGAACAGCGCGCGCTTGATGCGCCGCCCGCCCGATTCGGTCATGCCGCGCCAGTTCTGGTAGCTCTCGGTGATCAGCTTCCAGGTCGGGATGGTGATGATGGTGCGATCGAAGTTGGCCACCTTCACGGTGTTCAGCGTGATGTCGATCACGTCGCCGTCGGCGCCCGCGCTCGGCATGGTGATCCAGTCGCCGATCCGCAGCATGTCGTTGGAGGACAACTGCACGCCGGCCACCAGGCCCAGGATGGTGTCTTTGAAGATCAGCATCAGCACCGCCGACATCGCGCCGATCCCCGACAGCAGCAGGCCGATCTGCTTGCCGGTGACGGTGCCGATCACCACCAGCGCGGCGGTGATGTACATCACCAGCTTGATCAGCTGCATCGCGCCCTTGAGCGACAGCGTGGGCCGCTCGCGCGGCTGGGTGCGGTGCAGGTGCTCGGCGGCCGACAGCACCGCGCCGATCGTCATCGTCACCAGGAACACCACGATCGCGAACAGCAGCTTGTCGACGATCTGCGCGGCCGATTCGGGAATGTTCGGGATCGAGCGGAAACCGAGCTGGAACACCACGAAGGGCACCAGGCGCGAGAGCCACTTGAAGGCGCCGAACTGGAACAGCACGTCGTCGAAGCGGGTGGGGGTGCGCGCCGCGAACTTCGCGACCACGCGGAACAGCACGAAGCGCACCGCCAGGGCGATCGCGCAGGAGGCGGCCAGCAGGATCAGACAGCCGACGAGGGGGGCAAACCAGATGGCATTCATTGAATCGAGGAAAAACGGTGAACGGGTGGTGCGGTAGTGCAGGGAACCTGCCTGGCGCCGGCTCGGCCGGCTTGGCGCAGGGCGTCTGTAAGGGACCGCGGATCCGGCGCCGGGTTCCGATACTTTTTACCGATCGCCGCGGGGCGCGGCTTCGCGCGCCGGCTCGCAGGCGCCGGGCGCGATCGTACCCGTTTTTTTGACGCCGCTTGCCGCCGGTGCCGGGCTCGCTTAACGTGTGCGCTTCCCGCGCGAGCGCGACGCCTGAGAACAGGCGGCCCGCGCCGGCAATCACGAGGAGGCGTTTCGATGACTCTTGCGGTATGCGATGCGGCACAAACGGCGGCCTGCCTGCCGTTCGGGCCCCTGGTGGACGCGCTGGCGGTGGCCGCGCGCGACGCGGCCGAAGGCCGGATCCTGAGCCCGGCGCGGCTGGCGGTGCCGCTGCGCGAGGGCGGCGTGATGCTGTCGATGCCGGCCGCGGCCGACGACATCGCGATCCACAAGCTGGTCAATGTCTGCCCGGGCAACCGCGAGCGCGACCTGCCGACCATCCACGGCCAGGTGGTGGCCTACGATCCCGGCAGCGGCGAGGCGCTGGTCTCGCTCGACGGGCCGACCGTCACCGGGCGGCGCACCGCCGGCATCACCATGCTGGGCGCGCGCACCTTCCTGGCGGCCGCGCCGCGCGAGGTGCTGCTGTACGGCATCGGCACCCAGGCCGCGCATCACCTCGACGCGCTGGCCGAGCTGTATCCCGAGGCGCGCGTGCGCGTGAAGGCGCGCTCGGTGGAGCGCGCCGAGGCCTTCTGCGCGCGCTGGCGCGACAGCCTGCCCGGCATCGAGCCGTTCGGCGAGGCGCCGGTGCCCGATTCGGTCGACCTGGTGATCGCCGCCACCACCAGCGCCACGCCGGTCTATCACGAGGCGGCGCGCGCCGGGCGCCTGGTGGTGGGCGTCGGCGTGTTCACCGCCGATCGCGCCGAGATCGCCGCGCGGACCGTGAACGGCAGCGCCCTGTTCGTCGACGATCCCGACGGCGCGCATCACGAGGCCGGCGACCTGATCCTGGCCGGCGTCGACTGGGCGCGCGTCGGCTCGCTGGCCGGCGCGATCGTGGCGGCGGAGCAGGCCGGCGGCCGCGCCGAGGCGCAGCAGCCGGTGCTGTTCAAGAGCGTCGGTTGCGCGGCCTGGGACCTGGCCGCCGGCCGCGTCG
>NZ_VWWK01000360.1:0-2351 GCF_011753035.1 Burkholderia sp. Ax-1720
TCCGCGTTCGCCGCGGCATTGGCGGCGAGTTGCGCGGCGGCATCGGCCTTCGCATCGGCCGCGCCGGTATTGGCGGTGCCGTTCGCATTGGCGGCGGCCAGCGCTCGTGCGGCCGCGTCGGCGGCGCCGTCGCCGCTACCGCTGCCGCCGGCCGCGTCCTGGCGCGCCTGCAACTGCGCCTGCACGGCGGCGGCCGCCGCCAGCGCGGCGGCGTCGGCCGGCGTGGCCGCGGTTTGCGCATCCTGGCCGTCGTCCGCATCGTCGCTGCCGTCCGCGTGCTTGTGTCCGCCGTGATGCCCGCGCACCTTGCCGTCGCCCGAGGACGGATCGGTGGCGGCCGTCGTCGTCGCCGCCGGTTTCGGCTGGGGCTGCGGCTGCTGGTTCGCCACGCTCTGCTGCAGGGTCTGCGAGAACGGCGTCGACGAGGACGCGCCGGCGGCATCGTTCGACCGCGAGCCGGAGCCGGCCTGATTGGCGGCGGTGGCGGCGTCGAGCAGCGATGCGGTCAGGGAGAGGGCGGGCATGGCGGGGTCTCGATCGGGTTACTTGGAGGGATGCGCCGCGTCGGCGCGCATGCGCAGCACCTTCGCCGCATGTTCGTCGGCGTCGCGCTGCTCGCGTTTCGCGGCACGTTGCTGATCCTGCGCGAGGCCGCGTTTCTGCAGGATTTCGTAGGAACCCAGGGTGCGCTTGCGCGCCTGCCATTCGGGGCGGGCCGCGTCCACGCGCGCCTCGGCGGCGGCCACGATGCGCCGCTGCTGGCCGATCGCCGCGTCCAGCGTGTCGATGAAGGACTGGAAGTTGCGCATGCTGCCGGCCGGCATGCCGGCCTGGGCGTCCAGCGCGAAACGCGCGTGGTATTCGTCGCGGTAGCGCAGCAGCGCGTCGAGCTGGTCCTGCGCCGAGCCGCGCTCGCGCTGCGCATGGCCGAGCGCCCGGGTGGCGTTGTCGAGGTCTTCCTGCGCGCGATCGAGCAGGATCTGCAGCGGGAACGTCGCGGCCATGCTCAGCCTCCTTCGTATTGGAACAGCGCGTCGAGCCCGGCCAGGCAGGACTCGAACGGCGCGCATTCGCGAAAGCCCTGCTGCAGGAAGGCCTCGATGCGCGGGTAGAGCGCGATGGCGCGGTCGAGCTGGGCATCGCGCCCGGCCGCGTAGGCGCCCACCGCGATCAGGTCGCGATTGCGCTGGTAGCGCGAGAGCATCTGCTTGAAGCGGCGCACGCGATCGAGATGGCGCTCGTCGATCAGCGAGGTCATGGCGCGGCTGATCGACTGCTCGATGTCGATCGCGGGATAGTGGCCGGCCTCGGCCAGCTGGCGCGACAACACGATATGGCCGTCCAGGATCGCGCGCGCCGAATCGGCGATCGGGTCCTGCTGGTCGTCGCCCTCGGTCAGCACCGTGTAGAAGGCGGTGATCGAGCCGCCACCTTCCGGGCCGTTGCCGGTGCGCTCCACCAGCGCCGGCAGCTTGGCGAACACCGAGGGCGGATAACCCTTGGTGGCCGGCGGTTCGCCGATCGCCAGCGCGATCTCGCGCTGCGCCATCGCGTAGCGCGTGAGCGAATCCATCAGCAGCAGCACGTGCTTGCCCTGGTCGCGGAAGTATTCGGCCAGCGAGGTCGCGTAGGCGGCGCCCTGCATGCGCAGCAGCGGCGACACGTCGGCCGGCGCGGCCACCACCACCGAGCGCGCCAGGCCGTCCTCGCCGAGGATCTGCTCGATGAATTCCTTCACCTCGCGGCCGCGCTCGCCGATCAGGCCGATCACGATCACCTCGGCGCTGGTGTAGCGCGCCATGGTGCCGAGCAGCACCGACTTGCCCACGCCCGAACCGGCGAACAGGCCCATGCGCTGGCCGCGCCCCACCGTCAGCAGCGCGTTGATGGCGCGCACGCCGACATCGAGCACGTGATGGATCGGCTCGCGCTCCAGCGGGTTGATGGTCGGCGCCGAGAGCGGCGCGTCGAGTTCCGAGGCGAGCGGGCCGAGCCGGTCGAGCGGGCGGCCCGAGGCGTCCACCACGCGGCCCAGCATCTGCCAGCCGACCGGCAGGCGCTTGGCGCCGGCCAGCGGATCGGCGATCGGCGCGCGTTCCAGCGGCCAGACGCGCGCGCCGGGCAGCACCCCGGCCACCTCGGTGGTCGGCATCAGGAACAGGCGTTCGCCGGCGAAGCCGACCACCTCGGCCTCAGCCACCGGCAGGGTGCTGCCCGGCGGCAGTTCGATGGTGCATTCGGCGCCCACCGACAGGCGCAGCCCGGTGGCTTCCAGCACCAGGCCGGCGGCGCGCGTGAGGCGCCCGCAGGGGCGCAGCGGCAGCGCGCGGGCGCTGCGTTCGCGCAGCGCG
>NZ_VWWK01000361.1:0-2475 GCF_011753035.1 Burkholderia sp. Ax-1720
CGCGGCCGCGCTGGCCGCGCAGCGCGCCGACCGGCTCACGGTGCTGGGCGCGCAGCCGCTGCCGCCGGGCTGGTCGGGCAAGGTTTGGGCGCAGTCGCAGGGGATCGCGGCGGTGCGCACGCTGGGCCTGCCGGCCGACTACCTGCTGCTGACCGACGCCGACATCGGCCATCCCGCCGACGCGGTGGCCCAGCTGGTCACGCGCGCCCAGGCCGAAGGCCGCGACCTGGTCTCGCTGATGGTGCGGCTGCGCTGCGACTCGTTCTGGGAAAAGGCGCTGATCCCGGCCTTCGTGTTCTTCTTCGCCAAGCTCTATCCGTTCTCGTGGATCAACAACACGCGCCGCAAGACCGCCGGCGCGGCGGGCGGCTGCATGCTGGTGCGGCGCGCGGCGCTGGAGGAGGCGGGCGGCATCGAGTCGATCCGCGGCGCGCTGATCGACGACTGCAGCCTGGCCGCGCAGATCAAGCATCGCGGCGGCCGGCATCATCCGATCCGCCTGGACCTGGCCGATCGCAGCGTGTCGCTGCGGCCCTACGATAGCTGGCGCGATATCTGGAACATGATCGCGCGCACCGCCTTCACGCAGCTGCGCTACTCGCCGCTGCTGCTGGCCGGCACCTTGCTGGGCATGTCGATCATCTACCTGCTGCCGCCGCTGGCCGCGCTCGCCTACGGCGCGCGGGCCTGGCCGGCGTGGCTGGCCTGGGCGGCGATGAGCGCGGCCTACGCGCCGATGCTGGCCTACTACCGGCGCTCGCTGCTGTGGGCGCCGGCGCTGCCGCTGGTGGCGCTGTTCTACAACGGCGCGACCTTCGCCTCGGCCTGGCGCTACTGGCGAGGCAAGGGCGGCCAGTGGAAGGCGCGCGTGCAGGCGCCGGTGGAGCGCTGAACGCCTGCGCTGCGCCCGAGGCGCGGCGCAAGGCAGGATAAAAAACGGCACACGATCGCGAGATCGTGTGCCGTTTGGCTTTCTGGCGCGCGGCGACTATTGCGTCAGCAGCATGTACATCTGGATCACCGTGTCCGGCGAGAAGGTGAACGGCACCCAGCCGTAGCCGGTATGCCGCGCCACCAGCAGGCGGTCGCCGTTGGCCTGCTTCTGCACCGCCATCATCGGATTGCGCGTCGACACGAAGCGCCAGCCGGTCGGCAGGCCGCTCGGCTGCTCGGGCGTCATCGAGGCGCGCGCGTGCGCGAGTTCCTCGATCAGCTGGCTCAGCTGCACCGGCGTCAAGGGGATTTCGCGTCCGCCGATAGCCAGCGTCAGCGCATCCTGCGCGGGGCGGGCCACCACCAGCTTCGTATCGGCTGCCGTGGCTTCGCCTGCCGGTTTTTCGACGGGAGCCTGGGCGGCTGCCTGCTCGAGCGCGGCTTCCTTCTGCTCGGCCTCGCGCAAGGCCTGTTCCGCGGCGGCCTTGTCGGAGGCGGCCTGGGCGGCGAGCAGCTCGGCCGCGGCCTTGTCCGCCGCGGCGAGCGTGGCGGCCGATTGCGCGGCGGCCAGTTGTTCGCTCGCGTCGGCCAGCGCGGCGCGCTCGGTCTTCAGTTGGGCGGCCTGCAGCTCGACTGCCTCGTGGGCGCGCGCGGCCTGCTCGGCGGCTTCGGTGGCGGCCTCGCGGTCCGCGCTGGCTGGGCGACGCGCCGTTTCGGCCGCGTCGCGGTCGGCGGCGGCCTGTTGCATCAAAGCTTCGGCTGCTTCGCGGTCGGCCGCGGCCTGCTCGAGGGCCTGCTGCGCGGCTTCGGCGGCTTCGGTCGATTGGCCGGCGATGGCCGTGGGCTGCGCGAGCGTCGCCGGCGCATTGGCCTGAGCCGGCTGGCGCGATGCGTGTTCGGCGGCTGCCGCGCGATCCGCTGCCGCTTGCCTGGCGGCGGCTTCGCTCGCCTCGCGTTCGGCGGTGGCTTGCTTGAGCGTGGCTTCGGCGGCTTCGCGATCGGTGGCTACTTGCCTGGCGGCGGCTTCATTCGCCTCGCGCTCGGCGGTGGCCTGCTTGAGCGTGGCTTCGGCGGCTTCGCGATCGGTGGCTACTTGCCTGGCGGCGGCTTCATTCGCCTCGCGCTCGGCGGCGGCCTGCTTGAGCGCGGCTTCGGCTGCCTCGCGGTCAGCGGCGACTTGCCTGGCGGCAACTTCGCTCGCTTCGCGCTCGGCAGCGGCTTGTTTCAGCGCTGCCTCGGCGGCTTCGCGATCGGCGGCAGCCTGCTTTGCCGCTGCCTCGGCGTCGGCATCATGCTGGACGGCGGCTTGCTTCGCCGCCGCATCGGCCGCTTCGCGTGCCTCGGCGGCCTGCGTGGCCGCCGCTTGCGACGCTTCGCGCTCGGCCGTGGCCTGGCGAATGGCGGCCTCGGCGGCTTCGCGATCCGCCGTCGCCTGCTGCGTCGCGGCTTGCGCGGCGGCGCGCGCCTCGTCGGCCTGGCGGATCCCGGCTTGCGCGGCTTCGCGTTCGCTCGCGGCCTGCTTGACGGCCGCGTCGGCCGCTT
>NZ_VWWK01000362.1:0-2447 GCF_011753035.1 Burkholderia sp. Ax-1720
GCTGGCGCGGCAGCGCGGCCGGATCCAGCACGGGCGCAGCCACCGGCGCGGCCGGCTGCGCCGCCGCGAGCCTGGCCTGGTACCGCTCGAGCTTGTCGAGCTGGGCGAAATCGGCGCTTTCCGAAACGATCTCGTGCTCGCCCGATACCTGGGTGACCGAACTGAGATGGATCGCCGCGTTCAGGCCCACGCGCGTGGTGGTCGCGTTCGACTCCTTGACCTTGAGGTCCGAGGCGATCCACGAGGCCGGATCCGTCATGATCTCGTCGATCTTCCGCGCGGCGGCGGCGCTGGGTTTGCCCATCGCGGCATCGGCGGCGGCCAGCGCGTCGATCTTCCGGGCCGCGTCGTTGCGCAGGCGGAAGCGGTGGAAGTAGGTCTGGTTCGGCGCCGCGTTGCCGCGGATGTCGCCGAGCAGGGTATCGATCTTCCTGTCCGCCGCCTGGTGGGCCGCATCCCATTGTTCGGGCGTGGCCTGGTCGATGTCGATGCGGTTCTTCTTGAAGTGGTCGAGCGCGTAGAGATCGCGCCAGGCGCCGCGCTGCATGTCCACCGCGTGCGTGAAGGTCTTGGTCGACTTGTACTCGACGTCGATGATGCACGAGCGCGGCATCAGCACACCGTTGTCGCGCGCGATCTGCACGCGCGACTCGACGCCCGAGTCGCTGAGCGCGAGGTTGGCCGAGGGCGTGTCGAGCGAGCTGACGCCCACGCCGACCGTATGCGGCTTGTGGCCGACCGGCACCGAGCCGCTCAGCCCGCCGGTGAGGCGCGCCACCCATTGCGAGCCGCCGCCCGAGCGGTGCTGCTCGATCTGCAGCGAGCCGCCGTCGTCGTGCACCTCGCGCGTGTGGTCGCGCGTCGACGCGTAGCCGACGCCCAGGCCGAAGCCGGCGGTCAGCGGCGAGTGCGGGATGCCGCCGTAGACGCCGACGTCGACCGAGGCGCCGCGCCGGGTGGTGTCGTCGATGCCGTCGGTCCAGCCGACCGAGATGTCCGGATCCTCGATGAACTTGTCGGCGAGCCGGTTCCAGGTGTCGCCGGCGGTGCCGGTCTTCGCCTGGGCCGAGCTCTCGACCAGGTGGTCGAACACCGCCGCGTATTTCTTCTCGAGCGTCTTGTCGTCGAAGTTGCTGCCGTCTTCCTTGACGCGACGCGTCACGCGCAGCGACACCCCGCTCGGCTCGTTGCGCTCGTGCTGGTGCAGCACCGCCTGCGCGGTCACGCCGGCGCGCACGTAGCTCAGCCCGACGTCGAAGTCGTAGCCCACGCGCACCCCGAGCCCGGCCTGCGTGCTGACGCTCCTGGCCGTGCCCATGAAGATCTCGGCGCCGTAGTTGCTGCGCCCCAGCTCGACCATCGCGGTGCGATTGCCGGTGGCGCGCAGGTCCACGCGCGGCGAGAGCGGCACGCCATGCACGTTCAGCAGCTTGCCGACGTTGGCCGACAGCCCGCGCGTGCTGGCGCCGAAGCGGTTGCCGTCCTGCATGCGCAGCCGGGCCCCCGACGGGAGTTCCCTGACCACCTGCGACATCGCCTTGACCACCTCCTGGCGCTGCGGCTTGGCCACCGTATGAGGCAGGTTCTTGGCGTCGCCGCGCAGCGTGTCGAGCGCGGCGACGAACTCGGGATTCTCGACATCGGCGCGCTGCGCCCAGTTGGTGATCCGCTCCAGGTTGAACGGCGCCTGGTTCAGCGCGGTGAAGGCCTCGTGCTTCTGCGCGTCCTTGCCGCCCCACGAGGCCGTGTCGGCCAGCAGCTTGTCGCGCGCCTCGGCGTCGGCCGGTGAGTCGGACAGGTCGGTCTTGGCGAGATCGTCGCGCAGGCTGTTGGCCTTGGCGACGATCTGCTTCATCTGCGCCGCGTCGGGCTTGCCGGTCGGAAAGCCGCCGTGCTCGAACCAGACGTGCAGCGCGGCCAGCTCGACCAGCGAGTGCGGGGCGTGCGCATGCGCGAGCGTGGCGCGCGGCTGCATCATCGGCTGGTCCATCAGCGCGCCGCGATGCTCGGCCACCGCCTTGAGCGCCTTGAGCTCCTTGGCGATGGTGGGACGCGTGACGTCGGCCGTGCCGCTGCGCAGCGCCGCCACCGGCGAGCGATGCTTGCCGACCGCGCGCGCGGCGAAGGTCTTCCAGCGGTTCTCGGCGGCGCGATCGAGTGTCTTGCCGGTGAACTTGTGCAGGCGCTCGCGCGTCTTCGCCAGCGGCGTGCCGGCGCCGTCCTCGCGGAAGTTCTGGCGCCAGGCGAAGAAGTCGCCCTTCTGCGCCGGCGTCATGTCCCGCACTTCCCCCGTGTTCGCCGCCGCGGCCGCCTCGAAGGCGCGCGCGGCCAGCGTCGGCTCGGCGCCGGGCACCTGCATCCGCTCGCGCACCGCGCCCGGCGCGGGATCGTTGTCGCGCGTGAGCGTGTCGTGCGGGCCCGGGTCTGCGTGGTCGGCCGCCTGCAGC
>NZ_VWWK01000363.1:0-2402 GCF_011753035.1 Burkholderia sp. Ax-1720
TCGCTCCCCTCGCGCAGCCGCTCGACCAGGGCCGCCAGCGCGCGCACGGTCGGGCAGTCGAACAGCGCCGCCACCGGCAGCCGCACCGCGAAGGCCGCCTCCACGCGGCTGTTGATGCGGATCGCCAGCAGCGAGCTGCCGCCCAGGCTGAAGAAGTTGTCGTCGATGCCGAAGCGCGTGTCGCCGAGCAGCTCGTGCCAGAGCGCCAGCAGCGCCGACTCGGTGCCCGACAGCGCGGGCGCGGCCACCACCGCGTCGTTGGCGGCCACCGCCAGCAGCGCGCGGCGGTCCACCTTCTGGTTGGTGGTCAGCGGGAAGGCCTCCATCACCACCACCTGGGCCGGCACCATGTGGCGCGGCAGCCGCTCGCGCAGGTAGTCGACCAGGGCCGCGCCGTCGGTGCCGGTGGCGCGCGCCGCCGGGGCGCCGCCCTGGCGGTCCAGCGTCACGTAGCCGATCAGCGGATTGCGCGCGTGCTGCCGCTCGCCGGCCAGCACGATCGCCTGCGCCACCGCCGGATGCGATTCGAGCACGGCCTGGATTTCCTCGGGCTCGACGCGGATTCCATCCACCTTGAGCTGGAAGTCGGCGCGGCCGAGATAGTGCAGGCGCCCGTCCAGGTCGTAGCGGACCTGGTCGCCGGAGCGGTACAGGCGCGCGCCGGCCGCGCTCGAGAACGGATCGGGCACGAAGCGCTCGGCCGTCAGCGCGGCGCGGCCGCGATAACCCTGCGAGACGCCCGCGCCGCCCACGTAGAGCTCGCCCGGCATGCCGGCCGGCACGCGGTTGCCGTGCGCGTCGAGCACGTGCAGTTGCGCATTGGCGACCGGCTCGCGCAGGTAGATCTCGCCGTCCTCCAGCGCGCGCTCGATGTCGACGCGATCGACGATGCAGCCGATCGAGCACTCGCTCGGGCCGTAGATGTTGTAGAGCGCGATGGCCTCGGCCGCGCCGCCGCGCTGCCATTGCCGGATCGCCTCGGTGGTGATCTTCTCGCCGCCGACGCTGATCAGCCTCACCGAGGCGGGCCGCGCGGCCGGCTCGGCGGCCAGTTGCTCGCCGAGCACGCGCCAGTAGGCGGTCGGCAGGGTCAGCACGCTGATCGCCTGGGCGCGGCAGCAGTCCAGCAGGGCCGGCACCGAGCGCTTCACGTCCTCCTCGCCGATCACCAGCGCGGCGCCCGCGATCAGCGGCGTGAAGATCTCCTCGAGCGAGGCGTCGAAGCTCAGCGGCGCGAACAGCAGCGCGCGGTCGCGCGGCGTGTAGCCGAAGCGATCGAGCACCGTGCCGAGATAGTTGGCCACGCCGCGATGCGTGAGCACCGAGGCCTTGGGCGTGCCGGTGGTGCCCGAGGTGTAGGTCAGGAACACGCCATGGTCGGCTGGCAGCGACAGCGCCGGCGCCTGGGCCGGCTGGTCGCGCCAGGCCGCGTGCTCGAGCGGCAGGCGCCGCCCGTCGAAGCTGCCGAGCGCCGCGCCGGCGCGGGCCAGGATATGGCGGCAGCCGCTGTCGGCAATCATCGCCTCCAGCCGCTCGGCCGGCAGCGCCAGGTCGACCGGGAAGCAGATCGCGCCGGCCTTCAGCGTGGCGACGATGGCCAGCACCGCATCCACGCCGTGCACGGCTTCCACGCCCACCACGCTGCCGGGCAGCACACCGGCCGCCGCCAGCAGGCCGGCGAGGCGATCGGTCTCGCGCGCCAGCGCTGCGTAGTCGAGCGTGCCGGCGCTGGATACCAGGGCCGGTGCCGAGGGCGAGACGCGCGCCCGATGATCGACCAGCGCATGCAGCAAGGCACCGCCTCGCGGGCCGGCCGGCTCGGCCAGCAGCGCGGCGTGGTCGATCACCTCGGCGTTGTGCAGCCGCGCCACCACCGCCTGCTCGGCCGGCGTCAGGAAGTCCAGCTCGCCGACCGGGCGCGAGGCGTCGGCGGCCAGGCCCTCGAGCAGCAACTGGAAGTTGTCGAGCCAGCGCGCCACGCTCGCCTCGTCGAACTGATCGACGGCATGCACGCAGGACAAGGCCAGGCCTTCGCCGGTTTCGCGGAAGGTCACCGACAGGTCGGCCACCAGCGCCTGCGGCGCCTCGTCGAGCAGCTCGGCCCGCAGGCCCTCGCCGTCGGCCGCGCGGCCGTCGTGCGCGAGCGTGGTCGGCAGCAGGTCGAAGGTGGTCTGGAACAGCTCGCCGCTGGCTTCGCTGCATTCGCCGATGATCCGGTCGAAGGGCAGCGCGTGATGGCGATAGACGTGCCGCAGCGTGTCGCGCATCCCGCGGATCAGCGCCACGCAGTACCGTGCGCTGCGCAAGGAACTGCTGATCCTGCGCTCGGACGTCGAGCGCCTCGAACTCGCCCAGGCCGGCGGCGAACTGCGCGAAGCCCTGACCCACTTCCGCTGGCTGAA